>JBDUEO010000176.1:0-6891 GCA_040002335.1 Parafilimonas sp.
CACCAACTGATTTAATTTTTCCTTTCTTTTTATTCATGGTTGGCGTTTCTGTTGTATATGCTATCGGTTCAAAAAAAGATGATAAAACATTGCACAAACAAATTATTTTAAAAGCGCTTAAACGTTCAGTAATAATTTATATAATCTTTGCGCTGCTTGCTTTAATTCCGCGCTTTGATATTGCACACTTTAGATTTATGGGCGTATTGCCGCGCATCGCTATCGTGTTTTTTATTTGTGTAATTATTTATATCAACACAAATTTTAAACAATGGCTTTGGCTGTTTTGCATCATCTTAATTGTGTATTGTTTTTTAATGACGGTAATTCCGGTTCCCGGAATTGGTTATGCTGCGCTTGAACCCGGAAAAAATTTAGCAGCATGGGTTGATAATATTATTCTTACACCAAAACACATGTGGAGTGGAACAAAAACCTGGGATCCCGAAGGTGTGCTAAGTACTTTGCCTGCCATTGCAACCTGCTTATTTGGAATGATGGTTGGTGCAACATTAAAACGAACAGATAAAAACGAATCAGAAAAAGTTGCGTGGTTGTTAACCTTTGCATTCTTCGCAATAATTGCCGCACTCATCTGGAACAATTGGTTTCCTATTAATAAAGCATTATGGACAAGTTCGTTCGTGCTTTATACCGGCGGCCTTGCTACTGCAGGATTAGCTATTGCTTATTGGCTTATTGATGCACATCAACACAAAAAATATATTACACCATTTCTTGCGTACGGCTCAAACGCAATCACAGCTTATGTTGCAGCCGACGCTGTTTTAATTGTGCTCGGTTTAATACATGTAAATCTAAATGGACATACAACAAACCTGCAGGATTATTTATACCAAACCATATTCGTTCCTAACTTTTCCCCCATCAATGCTTCGCTTGCAGGCGCATTAACGTATGTATTAATATTGCTGATACCTATGATGATCTTGTATAAAAAGAAAATTATTATTAAAGTATAGTTGATGTTTTTAAATATTAATCAAACAAAACCAGCATGCAACAATTGCCACGCCGTTTGCAATCTATAGATGTTTTTAGAGCGGTTACAATGTTCTTTATGATTTTTGTAAACGATGTTGACGGCGTAACAAATATTCCTGAATGGATAAAACATGTTGACAGGTACACAGATGGTTTAGGTTTTGCTGATACGATTTTTCCTGCATTTCTTTTTATAGTTGGTTTATCTGTCCCTTTTGCTTTAAACAAAAGAATGCAGTCAAATGAAAAGCGTTCTTCAATAATTTTGCATGTTGTAACACGCTCTTTTGCTTTAATTATAATGGGTTTTTTTCAGGTTAATACAGAGAATTACAGCAATGCTGCTTTACTTCCTGAACCTATTTTTGAAATATTAATGACGCTTGCATTTTTTTTAATATGGTTAGATTATAAACCAACTTTAAAAAAGCAAACACAAAATATTTTACAGGTAACGGGTATTATAATATTGGTGGTTTTAGCAATATTATATAAAGGCGAAAAACATAACGAGGAAATTTGGTTAAGGCCACAATGGTGGGGAATCCTGGGTTTAATTGGCTGGGGTTATTTAACCTGCGCATTAATTTATCTTTTTTCAAAAGGCAAACTATTCTGGCTTGTAATTGCATTGCTTTTTTTTATTGGTTATAATATTTTAAGTCAAACATTTTTATTAGATTCCATATCAGGTGTTTTAAAATATTGCTGGTTTATCAACAGCGGTTCAGAAGTATCTTTAATAATGGCCGGTATAGTAATTTCAACTATTTATAAAAGAAAAATAAATTCATCTAAAGCCGTTTTTTTTGGGTTGATGTTTTTGTTAGGTGGTTTAATGATTGCATTTGGTTTTATCGTGCGCCCGTTTGGAGGCATTTCAAAAATTGAAGGCACGCCATCATGGGCAGATATTTGTATAGGC
The DNA here is from genome assembly GCA_040002335.1 of Parafilimonas sp. Classification (GTDB taxonomy): domain Bacteria; phylum Bacteroidota; class Bacteroidia; order Chitinophagales; family Chitinophagaceae; genus Parafilimonas. Next base: position 1,931 of record JBDUEO010000176.1, read on the forward strand.
ATCAGCATTATTGTTTTTACCATATTAATTTTTTTGGTTGATGTAAAAAATAGAGCATCATGGTTCAATATTGTTAAACCTGCAGGCACCAGTACATTAACGTGTTATCTTATTCCTTACTTTTTATATTCTTTTCTTGAGTTGTCTAATGTGTATTATCCAAAGGTGCTTTCAGAAGGTATTGGTGGTATAATTCGTTCTTTTGCAATTGCATTTATTGTAATTTTTATTACAGGTTTTTTAGAAAAGAAAAAGCTGCGTTTAAAAATCTGATACAGATATTAATTCTTCTTATTGCAGGCATTAATTTTAATCATCGCAGCAAAGCGTAAAACTTTAATTTGAAATGTTATGAATGAAGCGTGCTATAATAATTTAAAGAATTAATTATGCTGCATTTACTCGTTTATATTTTAATAAAGATGAACGAAAATATAATTATCAATAAAACATATTAGCTAAAACTGTGGCTGATGTTAAACAATGGGAGAATCGTTTTATAAAATAATCAGGATAAAAAGTGTAACGCAAAATAAGAAAGATTTTAAAACTTTTTTATTTGAAAATACTCCTGTTATTACATATAAAGCCGGACAGTATTTAACGCTCGTTCACCAGGAACACAATCATGAAGTAAGAAGATCGTATTCAATAACTTCTTCACCGGTTTTAGATGAACCATTATCAATCGGCGTTAAAAGAATTGAAAATGGTTTGTTCTCCAGGATGTTGGTAGATTATGCAGTGCCCGGCGATGAAATAATTACAATTGGCGCGGGTGGATTATTTATTTTGCCTGGTAATATTGAAGCATATAAACAGGTTTTCTTTTTTGCAGCAGGCAGCGGCATTACACCAATATATTCATTAATAAAAACATTGTTATTTGCATATACAAATGTTGATGTTGTTTTAATTTACAGCAACACATCAACAGAGAAAACAATTTTTTTAGATGAACTAAAAGCGCTGGAAAAAAAATTTGAAAAAAGGTTTCACATAAAATTTTTATTCAGCAATATTGTTGAATTGGCTAAAGCGCGTTTACACAGAAATTTAATGATGCAGTTTTTGAATGAGTTATCAATTGCACAATATGCAGATACTTTATTTTATATCTGCGGGCCAGAATCGTATATGCGTTTATGCAGTTATACTTTGCAGGAAAATGACGTTCCCAAAACCAATATAAAGCGTGAAGATTTTGTAATAAATGCTGTGCGTAAACGCGATGCTTTTCCGCCTGATAAATCATCGCATAATGCAATAATAAGTATGAATGGAAATGAGTTTCATTTCCCTGTAAATTATCCTGATTCAATTTTACAAGCCGCAAAAAAAGCAAATGTTATATTGCCTTATAGTTGCGAAGCGGGCCGCTGTGCAAGTTGTATTGCGAAATGCGTAAAAGGAGAGGTGTGGCATTCTTATAATGAAGTGCTTACTAAAAAAGATTTGGATGAAGGATTAATACTTACCTGTGTTGGCCATCCTGTAAAAGGTGATGTTGAACTGGAAATTAAAATAAGCTGATGTTATTTTCGCAGGTTTATTTTTTATGCATCTTTTGTATAAATAAATTTATTTCCTCAACAGTTTTATCAGTAAAATCTCCTTTAATAAATAATTTTTGAAAACCTGCTGCTGTTGCAAAATTTATTATTTGCTGAAAAGGTAAATGATTATATACGCCATAAATTAAACCTGCCATAAAACAATCGCCGCTGCCCACTCTGTCAATTACTTCATCTGTTGTATAACTTGCAGAAACATATAAATTATTGCTGCTGAAAACAGTGCCATAGTATTCAATATTTTCTTTATCAAACCTAAAAGTATTCGCAACTATTTTGCATTTTGGAAATTGGTTTATAATTTCTTCAGATGTTTTTTTCGCCTGCTTTAAATAGTTTTCTTTTGTATTTATAGCATGAATATTTTGCGGCACTATAATATTCAGCATCGTTTCCGCAGACCAAATATTTCCCATTACAATATCGCAATATTGCAAAAGCTCCGGCATTATTTCATTGGCTTCTTTTCCATATTGCCACAGTTTGGAGCGATGATTAAGATCAACAGAAACGGTTATACTTTTTTTTGCGCAAGCCAATAATGCTTCTTTGCAAACTGATGCAACGTTTTGATTTAAGGCAGGTGCAATAGCGCTAAAATGAAACCAGCGAATGCCTGTTAAAACTTCATCCCAATTAATCATGCCGGTTTTTAATTCTGAAAAAGAGGAATTAAGCCTGTCATAAATTAATGCTTCATGTTTAATTTCTTTTCCCTGCAACAAATAATACAAACCAATTTTATTGCCGGTATATATTATAGTTGAAGTATAAATATTTTGCGTTTGAATAGACTTAATAAGCTGCGCCGATAAAAAATTATCTGGCATTGCTGTGCAATAACTAACCGGTACGCGCCATCTTGCCAATGCTGAAGCAACATTTAATTCAGCACCTCCGGTATAAACATTCAAAGCATTTCGGTTTATCCATTCTCCGCCTGCATCTGGCGCAAGCCTTAATAATATTTCTCCAAAAGATAAAACCATTGTAACTTTTACAATTTTAATTTTCAATAATATTTAAACAGAAATTATGCAACAACTTTTTAGTCTTGCAAATAAAGTGATAATTATTACAGGTGCAACAGGTGTTTTAGGCGAAGCATTTGTAAATGCAATTGCAGATATGAATGCAATAGTTGTTTTAATTGGAAGAAATGAAGACGTTGGAAATGCGCGGGCCAATTATTTAAAAGAACAAAACAAACAGGCAATTTTTATTAAAGCTGATGTTTTGAATAAACAGGATTTGATAAATGCAAGAGAAATAATTATTAAAAATTTTAATAAAATTGATGGTCTTGTAAATGCAGCAGGCGGAAATGTTCCCGAAGCTGTAATAAAACATTCAGATGATATTTTTGATATTGATATGGCAGCCATGCATAAGGCTTTTGAACTGAATTTATTTGGAACAATGTTGCCGGTTTCTGTATTTGGTAAGGCGTTGCAAACTTCAGACAATGCCAGTATTGTAAATATTTCTTCAATGGCAGCGCAAACAACACTTACAAGAATTTTAGGTTATTCAATGGCAAAAGCAGCAATTGATAATTATACAAGATGGATGAGTGTGGAAGCAGCAAACCGTTATGGCGAAAACATACGGGTTAATGCAATTGCGCCCGGGTTTTTTATTACGCATCAAAATAGAAAATTGCTGATTAATGAAGATGGAAGTTATACAGAAAGAGGCGCAGCCGTTATAAGAAATACGCCTTTTAAAAGATTTGGCGATCCGCAGGAATTATGCGGCGCTTTAATATGGTTGCTAAGCGATGCATCAAAATTTGTAACAGGCGAAGTTATTTGTATAGATGGAGGCTTTCATATTAATTCGGGCGTTTAATTATTTTTTTTTATTAAATATTTATTAATTACAAAGCCCGCACATTTTTTTGTGCAGGCTTTATTTAAAAAAATCAGATGATATTTAATTAGGTTTTGTTGAATATACAATGCCGGTTTGTGTAGCCACTTTCGCGTTACCATTATTATTATTATAGATAAGATTGTTAGTAGAGCTAAACCCGCTTATAGATTTACCGCTAACATTTTGCATGGTATTATAGATGTAGATATCTACTACATCAGTATGCTTTCCAATAGTATTATTTTTTATACGGAAAGAAGACAATACAAAAGGATAAGAGCTGCGGGTATCAAATGCAATTCCATGCATATAACCAGCGAATACACCATTTAACCAGCCACTGCTGTCAATTTTATTGCCACGAACACGTGTAGTGTGGTCTCCCAATATCCAGATGCCATCACATAAAGTATTTTTAATAGTGTTCTGATCAACATCAGCATACGCATTTCCGCCAATCACTATGCCATTGCCCTGGTAGCTATTGAGTTCATAACCGCATCTCGTAATAGTATTTTTAGAAATAGAATTTGCACCCTTATCTGCGCCTGAAAGCATGATTCCACCACGGCCTGTTGAATCAACAATGTTATCATGGATAGATACATTTGATAAGCGCATGGGATAAGGATACTTGCCGCAGCCATTTATCCTGTCAGCGTTTTCGCCGGTACTTCCAAGATACATTCCTTCCTGGTTCATGCGTTTTATCATACAATTATAAATTGTAATGCTGTCCATATACCAGTTTGGATAATAAAGGCTCTCATCGCATGTTGCTTCAACTTCCTGTTTCACCCAAAAACCATAAGTTTTATCATGAATGTAAATGTTGTTGCATTTAATACGTGAAGATTTTCCGTTTACATCAATACCTACATCGCCGCTGGTGTGGCCGTTGATTTCAAAACCGTAGAAATCTTTTGTGCCTGTTCCGGATATGTGAATATTAGTGCAACCATTTAAATTAAAACCATTTTGCATGTTAACCACGCCACCTTCATTTATAAATGTTACGTCGTGAATATTTGCCATACTAAAGTAAGTATAGTTAATTCCGGCTTTTAAAACAAAGGTGTCGCCTGGTGTATAAGCAAAATTCTGATCAACCCAATTGCCCGGGTTGGTAAAATAAATACGCTTGTTTGTTGTAGCTGAGGATACGTCTGAAGCGCTTGCCTGCTGGTAATCCATGTCTTTTTTACAGGAAAAAAATGTGACAGCCAGTGCTGCTGCCAAGATTAGGTTTTTCATTTTTTGGATATTTTTTTAGTTTTTAAAAACTACCGGATTCCTGATTCTTCAAGAATCCGATAGTATGTTTTTAGAATATTGGATGTAATAATGTGTGATTTATTATTACGGTGTAAAAATACTTTGTTTACGCTTTCAAATTTTTTTTTCGCGGCAAAGCGCTCAAGAAATACATAATCGAATAGTTATTCAATTGTTTCTTTAAATCGTCAAATAAACCGTAAAATTGAGATCGCTATTGTCTACGATAAACATCGT
>JBDUEO010000177.1:0-6862 GCA_040002335.1 Parafilimonas sp.
ATGGCGATATTCTTTTAAGAGAACGAAAAACAACGGTGGTGTATAAAGATCATTGGCATAAAGGCGTTGTAGGGATCGTTGCGTCAAGATTAATTGAAAACTACTATCGCCCAACTGTGGTTTTAACCAAAAGTGGTGATGTAATTGCCGGAAGTGCACGAAGTGTTCCAGGGTTTAATTTGTACGAAGCTATTCATGCATGTCGTGAACATTTGCTTGGTTACGGCGGTCATTTTGCTGCAGCCGGTTTAAGTATGCATGAAGATAAATTGCCTGATTTTGTTAATAGCTTCGAGAAAATTGTTGCCGAAACAATTCATGAAGATTTGCTTACGCCTGAAATTATAATTGATGCAGAGCTTTCATTCAATGATATAAATTTTCCACTCCTGAATATTATTGATCAGATGGAACCATTTGGCCCTGGCAACATGCGGCCTGTTTTTATTTCACGAAACGTAAAAGATACAGGTTATTCAAAAACAGTTAAAGAGCAACACATTCGTTTTGTATTGCAACAAGACGATAAAATTTTTACAGGCATTGGTTTTAATATGGCTGACAAATATCCTTTGCTGCAAATGAATGCGCATATTGATTTTGTATATACACTTGATATTAATGAATGGCATGGTGAAAAAACAATTCAGCTAAAAGTTATCGATTTCAGGCCATCTGCATAAAAATCAAATATCAATTTATCCCATAAAAAACATATCGTATTTTTGCAGCGAATGAGAATAGTTCATGTTACCGAAGCTTTCGAAGGTGGTGTTATTGAGTTTTTACGATGCCTTACTAATAGCACTCCAGATATTGAGCATACTATTATTTATGGTCGCCATCATTTTTTTGAAAAAGCGTACACATCATTTCCTGAAACTGTAAAATTTATTGCGTGGCCGGAAGTAAATACAAAAATATCTCCGCTAAAAGATATAAGGGCACTGCAGCATTTAATTAAAATATTAAAAGCGCAAAAGCCTTTTAATGTAATTCATCTTCATTCTGCCAAAGCTGGAATTTTAGGCAGAATTGCGGCGCGAAGAATTGGTCATAAAAAAGTTATTTATGCGCCCCACGGTGCAACATTTTTACGTAAAGATGTTTCCGCATTTGCACGTACCACATTTGCTACAATAGAAAAAGCTGTAAGCATTTTTCCTGCAAAAGTTATTGGTGTTTCAAGATCTGAAGCCGATGCTTACAGGAAGATTGGCATTAAAGCAAGCCATGTAAATAACGGTAAATTTTTTCCTGGTTTACAGGATAAAAAATATAATGAAGATATTTTTACAATTGTAACAACCGGCCGCGCTATGCGCCAAAAAAATCCTGCATTGTTTAACCAGATTGCTTCTGCATTTACCGATAAACCTCAAATAAAATTTATATGGATAGGCGATGGCAATGAACGCAATTTTTTATCATCACCAAATATTACAATAACAGGTTGGGTTGATAAAACTGAAGTTGAAAAAAACCTGCAGATGGCTGATCTGTATATTTCAAGTGCATTGTGGGAAGGCTTATCTTATGCCGTACTTGAAGCCATGAGTATGCGATTGCCATTACTGTTATCTGATTGTCCCGGCAATAATGATCTTGTTGAGAACGGTATCAATGGATTTTTATATAATTATCCTGCACAAGCCATTGATTTTATTAATCAATATATCAATAATCGCGGTTTATTAAACACACACGGTAGTGCGTCATTTAATATGTTGCAACAAAATTTTAGTGTTGAACAAATGGCACAAGGTTACCGCGAGGTTTACAGCTCCATGTAATAAAAAACAAAGCGTAATTGAAAAATTATTGTTGCATTCCATATAGTTGATGCCCAAAAAAATAATGCGGTCATTTCTTCTCTAACTCATCTTCATTTTTTCTGCATCCCAATACATTACTTTATTTTGAAAATAACTTTCATTACAAGCCAAACACGGCGCTGCTGCTCTAAAACCAAATATAGGATCTTCCACAACTGGCGCGCCTGTTCTTACACTATTAAAAAAGTTGGTTAAGTGATCTAAATGCTCGTTATAATTTTCGGGTGCCGCATAAGTTATATCCGTTAATTTGGGTTCTGTCTGATCTTCTGCAGAGTATTTTTTATTATAAGCATCCATTAATTGCTGCTGCATTTCTTTTGTATAAGTAGCAAAAGAATCCCATCCGCCAATGCCGTGCGCTTTGCTCATTTTATGGCGTTTAATTGTAAAGCCATCATCGTGCATCTCCATCACACCTTCACTTCCTGTAATTCTTGTATAACCAGTTTCTCCTTCTCCGCTTATAAAATTTACACGCAGCGTAACCTGGAATGCCGGATGTTCAGGTGTTTCAGCATAATGCAATACTGCAGACATTACATCGGGAACATTTCGGCCATCTTTCCAATAGGCAATATCGCCGATGGAATAAATTTTTTCCGGGCCTTTTGCGCTGGTTATAAAATGCAAACCACTTAATAAATGGACAAATAAATCGCCCGCTACGCCGGTTCCATATTCGCGATAATTGCGCCACCAGAAAAATCGTTTTTCATCCCACGCATATTTCTTTTCAGCATATTCCTGGTAACGGTTCCAATCAACAGTTTGTTGCGATGAATCAAGCGGAATGGTGTATTCCCACGCACCCAACGCACTTTGGCGATTGAACACAGCTTCTACCGAATTTATTTTTCCAATATCACCGGCTTCATACATTTCTTTTGCTTTGGCATATACAATACTGCTTACACGCTGGCTGCCTATCTGCATCACTTTTTTTGTTTCCTGTTGCGCATGTATCACATCCCAACCCTGGCTTATTTGATGCACCATTGGTTTTTCGCTGTACACCGCTTTGCCTGCTTTCATGGCATCAATACAAATTCGGCTGTGCCAGTTATCACTTGTTGCAACAAGTACCGCATCAATATCTTTCCTGCTTAAAATATCTTCGTAATGTTTGGTAGTAAAAAGATCTGCGCCGTATAATTCTTTCGCATGCGCCAATCTTCCATCATATAAATCACAACAGGCAACTACCTCAACACCCGGAACTTTTATTGCATCGTTCACATCATTATAACCCATAATGCCCATGCCTATTCCGGCAATGCGCATTTTATCGTTGGGTGAATATTTTGTTTGTTGTGCAAGAATTATTCTTTCCCGTTGTTCCTGTGCAGCAAAGCTTTTTAGCGAACCTGCGCCGAGCAATAATGCAGACCCACCTAATTGTTTAATAAAATTTCTACGTTTCGTCATGGCAAATTGTATTAATGTAAGAGCGTTTTAAATAAAATATGTTGATGGTTTAAAGATATAAGTAAAACTGAAAAGAACACCGCATTGAGCGATGAATTTTTAGCAGTATTATGTTTAATATTAAGAATGTAAATAAAAAGGTATCAATTTATTATTAATTGCAAACTTTAAGATTTCTTCTATTTACTGCCATTTATCTTTGAAAAATGCAACCTGTAGTTCAAGTAAAAAATCTTACCAAACAATATAAAAATATAACTGCAGTTGATGATCTTTCTTTTACAGTAAATGAAGGTGATGTATATGGATTTTTAGGCCAGAACGGTGCCGGAAAATCTACCACAATACGCATGTTGCTTACTTTAATAAAGCCAACAAATGGTGAGATTGAATTATTTGGTTTGAAATTAAGTGAACGCAGAAATGAAATCTTACGATCTATTGGTGCGGTAATTGAAAAACCAGACGTTTACAAATATTTATCGGCATACAATAATTTAAAATTGTTTGCGCGCATGAGCGGTATTCATCCAACAGAAAAAAAATTAATAGAACAACTTGATATGGTTGGATTAAAAGAAAGAGCACACGATAAAGTACATACTTATAGCCAGGGCATGAAGCAGCGATTAGGAATTGCGATTGCATTAATACACGATCCGCGTTTAATAATTTTAGATGAACCAACAAATGGTTTAGACCCGCAAGGCATTGCCGATATAAGAAACCTGATATTGCATTTAAGCTACGAAAAACAAAAAACACTTTTAATTTCTTCGCATTTATTAAACGAAATGGAACAGGTGGCAACCCGGTTATTAATTATTGATAAAGGAAGGAAATTAGTACAGGGCACAAAGGCAGAATTATTTGATCCATCGCAAACATTAATTGAATTAAATACATTAAATAATGATGCTGCCGCAACACTAATTGAAAACAGCCAATGGCAAAAAAATTTGCAACCTAAACGCAATAATACTTTACTAATGAAAATGCATCGCAATGCAGTTCCTGATTTTAATATTTGGCTGGTGCAAAATAATATCGGCGTTATTTCTTTACAATCCCGGCATTCACTTGAAGATTATTTTTTACAAATAACAAGCGGTACGCAACATGTGGCAACTTTTACAAATTGAATTATATAAAATTTTTCGCAAGCCAAGAACCTACATCGCTTTTGGTGCAACTGCCAGCTTAATTGTTTTATTGCAATTTGGTTTAAAAGTAGACGGCCAGGAATATGCAGATTTTATGTTGCAAAGCCTTGGCAATTTTGATGTGCAGGGCAAGCTTTTAAATGGTTACATGGTATGTTATATAATTCTGCAATTAATGCTTGTGCATGTGCCACTGTTAGTAACCTTAATTGCCGCAGACATGATTTCCGGCGAAGCCAATGTTGGTACGTTGCGTTTGGTTTTATCAAAGCCATATAGCCGTGCGTCTATTATTCTTTCTAAATTTTTTGCTACCTGTATTTATACTTTATTGTTGTTGATATGGGTTGCCATTCTTGCCTTGTTTGTAAGCATATTAATATTTGGGACAAGCGATCTTTTTTTAATGAAAAGCCAATACATTGTTTTAATAAAACAGGATGATGTTTTCTGGCGCTATTGCTTTGCTTTTGGTTTTGCATTTATAGCGTTAGTTACGGTTGCATCTGTAGGGTTTTTTCTTTCATCATTTGCAGAAAACTCAATTGGGCCAATTGTTACAACAATGAGCATTATTATTTTATTTACTGTTTTAGGCACATTAAACCTCCCGGTTTTTAATGCTATTAATCCATATTTATTTACCACGCACATGGTAACATGGAAAGAGTTTTTTGATGAAAAAGTAAATGCAAATAACGAAGCTATTTCTGGTACCATTCAAAACCTTCCGTCCATTCTTCATTCTTTATTAATTCTTTGTACTTACATAGTTGTTTTAATAAGTGCTACCATTTTTATTATGAAAAGAAAAGATATTTTAAGTTGATAATACAGCAAATTAATAAGCAAAAAAAGCAGTTGAAAAAATGAAATTTTATTTGAAAATATTATTACTATTCATAACAGTTCATAGTTCATTATTTAGTTTTTCACAAGATGTTACCGGGCTTGTAAATAAAGTGAAAGCAAAATTAGATAAGGTAAATGATTACACGGCAACCGGCGTTTTAAAAACAGATGTAGCATTTATAAAAGCGCCGGTTAGCAAAGTAATTATCTATTATAAAAAGCCAAATTATTTCAGGCTGAAAAAAAACGGCGGCATTTCTATATTGCCAAAAGGTGGAATTAGTGTAAACATGGGCAGCATAATTGGCACCGATAATTTTACTGCGCTCGATGCAGGCGATGCAATTGTAAATAAGATTAAAACCAAAGTGGTAAAACTATTGCCGAATGATGACAACAGCAACGTGGTGCTTTCAACTTTATATATTGATGAGTCAAATTTTTTAGTGTATAAAGCTGTAACTACAACACGTGAAAATGGTACGTACGAGTTAACTATGCAATACGGAAAATATGCAGATTACGGGTTGCCCGATAAAGTGCAATTCAGTTTTAATGCAAAAGATTATAAACTTCCAAAAGGCCTTACGCTTGATTTTGATGAAAATACAAGCACTGATGAAATGAATAAATTAAAAAATAAAAAAGGTAAAGTTGAAATTGATTACACTTCTTACACTATAAATAAAGGTGTTGATGATGCCGTGTTTAAATAGATAAAGAAACTTATAAAGCGCTTGTAAAAATGAGAAATCAAACGAAAGAATAACTAAATAAGTGGTTGATATTTTTTCATGCATTGATGCCAAAAGTTGTTTGTTGTATTTATGATAATATACTTAAAAGAAAAAATTCGCCTTAATTTTTTAATGCTATGTTGATATGAAAATTACTGTACTTTTTTTGAAGCATCTTTAGCGCTTTTTTTTACTGGTCGCTTAGCAACTTTTTTAGCTGTTGGCTTTGCGGCTTTTTTGGGTGCAGCTTTTTTTACAACTTTTTTCGCTACCGCTTTTGCCTTTTTAGCAACAGCTTTTTTAATAGATTTCTTTACTGTTTTTTTCTTCTTCGTAATATTTTGCAAGCCTTCTTTCACTGAATCAAATGCTTCTTCTGCCATTTCAACTAAATGATCTTTGCCTGCAATAAGATCATCTTTTATATGTGAAGCCTTATTGCCAACTTTCTCTAAAAATGTTTTTTTGCTTGCTTTTTTTGCAATGCTTTTTTTTGTTGTCATGGTTGTAAGTTTTATAATCTAAATATAGCAATAATAAGCAATTGTAATATTTATTTGCTTTTTTCAATTCCCGGTTTGTGTATCTTATTTCCATTTTAAACAAACCTTACCAAAATCTTCTTCGCTAAGAATTTATAGATAGTAGTTTTGATGCATGTGGATGATCTGCAAAAAAGAATGGAATCAATTCTTCAGTAGCCTTACCGGCTATATTGCATTGGTGGTTTTTTTATTGCTGAATGGATTGTTGTTTTTTGTTTTTCCCAATACAAGTTTGCTTGATTTTGGTTATGCTTCTTTAGATGGTTTTTTTTCTCTCGCACCCTTGGTTTTATTGTTTTTAA
>JBDUEO010000178.1:0-6846 GCA_040002335.1 Parafilimonas sp.
TTGATACATCTTCAGAATATTACAATGAAATTATTACTACAAGAACATATAACGACCGTTTACAAACTTTAGATAATGTGCGCAAAGCTGGTGTTAGTGTTTGTTGCGGCGGCATAATTGGTTTGGGTGAAACGCATGAAGACAGAATTAAAATGTTGCACACATTATCAACCATGCCGGAACATCCTGAAAGTGTGCCGATAAATGCATTGGTGCCAATTGCCGGAACACCATTGGAAAATAATCAAAAAGTTGATGTATGGGATATGATACGTATGATTGCAACAGCACGTATCCTGATGCCAAAAGCGATGGTGCGTTTAAGTGCAGGAAGAACCAGCATGAGTATTTCTGAACAGGCTTTGTGTTTTATGGCTGGCGCCAATTCGATTTTTGCGGGCGATAAATTATTAACTACACCGAACCCAAGTTTTGAAGAAGATGATGCGATGTTTCAATTGCTCGGCTTAAAACCAAGAGAAGCTTTTAAAGCAGAAAAAAGTTTGATGGAAGAAATAATAGATTAACACAACATCACTAATAAAAAAATCCCGCAAATTATTTCTGCGGGATTTTAATTATAAATAAAACTTTTTAATAACCCCATTTTTTCATCATCGCAAGATCTTCTTTTGAGCATTCAATTGGTGCAGTTCCCTGGTAAGATTCCTGTTCAATAATAAACTGTTTTGTACCTCCGTTCTTTTTAGCATAATCCAAAATTTCTTTTACACCTACTACGCCTTTTCCAAGAATAGTGCTTTCATAGCCATCATCGTGCGTAGCACTTTTTATTTCATCTTTTACATGCATGGAGAAAAATCTGCCGGGATATTGTTTCAGATAATCCATTGCTCTGCCGCCAGGTCCATACATATTGCCAATATCTATTTGCTGTTTCACAATAGATTCATCTGTGTTTTTAAGAAGAATATCATAAAGCCTTACTTTATTTAAATAATGATTGAATTCGTAGCTTTCATTATGATACGCAAAAGTTAAACCCGACTTTTTACATAACTCACCGGTTTTATTAAATAAACCCAAAAACCATTTAAAATCGTTTTCATTTTTGCAAAGGCTTTCATCAACGCCTGGGCTAATTACGTATTTCATTCCAACTGCAGCAGCATCTTCAATTGTATGTTTCCATTCATCTGTAAAATCATTATTGGCTTTATCCCATTTACTTCCATCAAGGCCACTGTGGCCGCTTAACATTATCAGCCCAATATCGCTTAAAAGTTTTTTGAAATCTTCTGGCGAATAACCATAAAATTTTCTATTCTCGTAACCTGCATGTTCAACATGAGTATAACCCACTGCTGCTACTTGCTTAAGTGTATTTTCAGGATTATTTTTCATATCGTCACGAACAGTATATAACTGTAATCCTACAATATGATCGCTTGCATAAGGATTTGAAAATGCTTTTGATTTTAACAGAGAAACGCCTGCAATGGTAAGCGCGCTTTGCGTTATAAATTTTCTTCTTGAGCTGTTCATAAAATTTCGTTAGATGAATAATAGTTTTAAAAATACTTAAATGTTTTTATCTGCAGAAACAATTATGTTGTTATAATTGTTCGACGATATAATTTTAGAATACCAATGCATATAAAATTTGAAAATTCGAGAAAGGACTTTGATTTTCTTAAAAGCTATTATTTAAAGAAAGACCTTTATAAACGACTTCTCGTACTAATTGCACTTTCATTATTTGTCGCAATATCTAAAGATGTTGATCAACCGTTCATTCTGTTCAACTTTATTTTAAAATTTATTATCGCCGCCATAGTTTTTCTCTTTGTATTTTCTTTAATTCCATATTTAATATCAAAAATAAAGTTTCAAAAAGATTTTAAAACAAAGTCATTAAATGAACTTCAAACAATAAATCTTAAAGAAGATGGAATTGACATAAATACAAAAGAAGAAAAATTATTTTGGCGCTGGGAAACATTAAATAAAGCTGATATTATTGATGAATATTTATTCTTCACACTTTTTACAAATAAAATTTATATCATTCCGTTGAAATTTTTCTCATCCAATAATGAAGCAATAAATTTTTTAGGTATTATTAGAAATGGCATATTGAAGGTAAAGGGGCAAAGCAGAGAAAGAAAAATCAGGAATTTATATTACTGGGGACTTGTTGGGTTTCTTCCAAACTTTGGTGTAATTGCAGGAATAATTCTTATCGTTAAAGGCTTTAAATACAACAATACAAACTTAGTTTTAATTGGCTCCGCAGACATACTTTTTACAGCAGTTTTCTGGACAATAATTTTTCCATTCTTAACGCCAATTTAAAAAATACATCTACTGTGTAAATAAGCTTGATCAGCAGAATTTGTACAGCATTATTTCATGAAACACAATGTCATTCATAAAAAAATCCCGCAATTTTTGTTGCAGGATTTAAAGCTTATTTAATTTTTAAAATTTCTTTTAATAGCCCCATTTTTTCATTACTGCAAGATCTTCTTTTGCACAATCAATCGGCGCTTTACCCTGGTAAGATTCCTGTTCAATTATAAATTCTTTAGTGCCGCCATGTTTTTTTCCATAATCAACAATTTCTTTTACATCCATCACACCTTTATCTAAAACAGTGCTTTCATAAGGTTCGCCAGACATTTCACCTTTTGCAGCTTTAATTTCATTTTTTACATGCATTGATTCAAACCTGCCGGGATATTTTTTTAAGATATCCAGCGCTCTTCCACCGGCGCCATACATATTTCCAATATCTATTTGCTGAATTACCAATGATGGATCAGTATTCATAATTATAAAATCATACAAAGTGCCATCACCAATTTTAGTGCTTACTTCAAAATCGTGATTATGATAACCGAATTTCATGTTATACTTTTTACACAGTTCGCCGCTTTTATTAAACAGGTCCATGAATTTTTTTAGTGAATCCATATTGGTTCTGTATTTTTCATCAAGCCACGGGCTTATTACGTACATCTGTCCAACTATTGCTGCATCTTCAACTGTATTTTTCCATACATCAGTAAAATTATTGCTTGCATCATCCCAATGTTCCATAGTCATTACCGTATGACCGCTGGGCATTTTTAAATTAAGATCATCAAGGATTTTTTTAAATTCAGCAGCACTATAACCATAAAATTTTCTGTCTTTATAATTGGCATGTTCTACATGTTTGTAACCAATTGCAGAAAGTTGTTTTAGTGTTGCCAATGCATCATCTGCATTTTTCATGTTATCACGAACGGAATATAATTGCAACCCTGTAACATGATCACTTGCCATAATGGTTGCAAATGTTTTTGATCTTAATAATGAAACTCCGGCAACTGTAAGTGCGCTTTGTGTTATAAATTTTCTTCTTGAATTGTTCATGATAGCTTCGTTAGGTGAATAATAATTTTAAAAATACTTAAATGTTTTTATGATATAAAATAATTGTACATGTAATAATTCAACGTAAAAACAAATAACTAACATTGCATTTATGGCAAAGAAAATTTTATTTATAGACCGTGATGGAACATTAATTATTGAGCCAGCTTCAGGCAATATTGATAGCTGGGATAAACTTCAGTTTTATCCGCATGTTTTTAAATACATGAATTTAATTGCGACAGAATTTAATTATGAACTGATAATGGTAAGCAACCAGGATGGTTTAGGAACACCTTCTTTTCCATATTCTGAATTTCAACCTATACATGACTTTATAATTAAAGCTTTTGAAAATGAAGATGTGCATTTTGATGCTGTGTTTATTGATCCTTCATTTAAAGAAGATAAATCGCCAAACCGCAAACCACGCATTGGCATGGTAAAACAATACATGAATAATGCTGATTATGATCTTGAAAATTCTTTTGTAATTGGTGATAGAATTACTGACGTTCAGTTCGCAAAAAATCTTGGGTGCAAAGCATTATGGCTGCTTACACATTCAGGATTAGGATTGAAGGAGCTTACAGATTCAGAAGATGTTTTGCGTGCTACCGCACTTTCGCTTGAAACAAAAACCTGGAAAGAAATATATGAATTTTTGAAAGCACAGAATCGGTAAAAAACCATTTTTATTTTAAACCAAACGCTTCTTTTACCTTATCAACGTAATCCAGTTTTTCCCAGGTAAATAGTTCAACTTTTTTTGTAATTTTTTTGCCTTCGGGAGAATAAAATGTTTTTTCTACTATTTCATTTTTACGGCCCATGTGCCCGTAAGCTGCAGTTTCGCTGTAAATAGGATTGCGTAGTTTTAAACGTTGTTCAATAAAATAAGGACGCATATCAAAAATGGCTTCTATTTTTTTACCTATTTCACCATCAGTTAATTTAACCTTTGATGTGCCAAAAGTATTTACGTTTATACTTGTTGGTTTTGCAACACCAATAGCATAAGAAACCTGTACAAGCGCTTCATCGCACACACCTGCTGCAACAAGATTTTTTGCAATGTGGCGTGTTGCATAAGCCGCAGAACGGTCAACTTTACTTGGATCTTTTCCACTAAATGCGCCGCCGCCATGTGCGCCTTTTCCACCGTATGTATCAACAATAATTTTTCTTCCTGTTAAACCTGTATCGCCGTGCGGGCCGCCAATTACAAACTTGCCGGTAGGGTTAATATGGTGTTTAATATCGCCATCAAACAAATGTGCGAATTTTGGATTTTTTGTTTTTAATCTTGGAATGAGAATATTAATAACATCGTCTTTTATTTTCTTCAGCATAGCTTCTTCTTCATCAAAATCATCATGCTGTGTCGATACTACGATTGCATCAATTCTTACGGGTTTGTTGTTATCGTCATATTCTAAAGTCACCTGGCTTTTTGCATCAGGCCTTAAATATTTTATTTCATTGTTTTCGCGGCGCAATGCTGCAAGTTCAATTAAAAGTTTATGCGCAATGTTTAATGCCAACGGCATATATTCTTCTGTTTCGTTGGTTGCATAACCAAACATCATTCCCTGGTCTCCCGCGCCTTGTTCTTCTTTATCTTTTCTGTCAACGCCCTGGTTTATATCAGCAGATTGTTCGTGTATCGCAGAAAGCACGCCACAGGAATGCGCTTCAAACATATACTCGCTTTTTGTATATCCAATTTTGCGAATAACACCACGGGCTATTTCCTGCACATCGAGATAAGCTTTCGATTTTACTTCACCGGCCAATATTACCTGGCCTGTAGTTACAAGCGTTTCGCATGCAACTTTACTGTCAGGATCAAAAGCAAGAAAATTATCGATCAATGCATCAGAAATCTGGTCTGCAACTTTATCGGGATGTCCTTCAGACACACTTTCAGAAGTAAATAAATAAGACATAATTTTTTTTTACAGGTTGCAAATATAGTGTTACAGAAATAAAATTATTGAACAGGTGAATACACAATATGCAATCTCATTTTATATTGCTGATTGCTGCCGCCACCCAATCTTACTCTGCCAATACCAACATTGTTAAGCGAGGGAGAGGCGATAGGCACTGCATAAATAGTTTGTTCTACCGGATAAATATATTGATTATAAGGAGCGTAGACCACCAAATTGTAAAGTGTATCATTTCTTGTTACAATATTCTGAACATAACGCGAAACATCAAAACTGTAATAGGCTGTACTGGAGCCAGACTCATATTTTGGAGCAACGCCAAATTGTGTTAAGTTACTAACGGTATTGCCATAAAAAGTTACATCATAAGGAACGGCAATTCTGCGCATTGAATCCTGGCTATATGCTGCAACAAAAAGATTTGGCGGCGTTAAAAAAGCATCATCAGCAGAACTTAAATCAGGCACCTGATACATTAATATTTCTGCCCGATGTACAATTACATTCGGCATGCCTTTTATTGAACTGATATTTAAATTAGCATAAGTGCCGGGGCTTGTTTGCATAAATATTAAATCATCATTAGTATTGGCACTTGAAACATAAGAAGGTATCTGCGTTCCCTGGTAATTTCTTAAGATGGTATTTGAACTTGCTGACGTTAATGAATTAGGCGAAAACCTTCTTGTAAGCGTGTCTTTATTATCTAAAGTATGATAGTAAAGCGATAAGTGCGTTGCGGTATCTAATAAATTTATTTCCAGTAGCGCATTACCACTTTCCTCAGGTTCAACAATTAAACCTCTTAAAGAATTATAGAATGTAGAATCGTTTTGATAAACAGTTGCAGAATCATAATTTATCAACTGCTGCCCAAATGAGTTATTTAATTTTATGCGAAGCTGGTTTGTAGTTGGCTCTTTATTAAAAACAGTTGAATCAACATCATTCAATCCAGAAATATCTACCACTTTTGCGGCATTAAATTCAGTAAGCTCCTGTGCTTTTTCAAAAGTATTGTTGTTGCTGTATCCCAAATTTGCATTAAATAATTCCTCAGGGTCCATACTATAAACATGTAACCGCAGCGGCGATGATGGCAACGTATCTCCCCATGCAGCATGATAACTTAAGCAAAGCACTACTGAATCAAGTACAACACTGTCGTTCGGAACGCCAAGATAAAACGGCGAAACAGTTGGAGCGATTTGGAAATTAACGGATGCAGTTGTTTTACCAAACACGGGATCATTTACAAAACCCAAAACATGATCATCTGAAATACCTACAGAAATTGTATCGTAACCGGCATTTTTTGAAACAATATCAAGAACAGTATCTTTAGTATTTACGCCATCAACCGGCGGTATTAAACCAGAACCAATATCTGTTGTTATAATTTTTGTACAAGAAAAAACCAATGTAGCAAAAACCAAAAAAAGAACGAATATTTTAAAACGGGAGAGAGGTAAATTCATGAAAATTTTACTTCGACGCAAGCTCGTTATAC
>JBDUEO010000179.1:0-6817 GCA_040002335.1 Parafilimonas sp.
GCACGCTTGCCGTGATGATTTATTTTTTCTAAATTTTGCTTTATATCATTCGAAATATCTTTTGCTTCTTCAATATTGCCTTTATTCAATTCATCATTCATTTCATCAATCAATTCATTACTTACTTCGCTAAAATTATTTACAAAATTTAATGGGTTTTGTATCTCATGTGCAACGCCTGCAGTAAGCTCGCCAAGGCTTGCCATCTTCTCGCTTTGTATTAATTGTGCCTGTGTTGATTTTAATTCTGATAAAGCCTTTTCAAGTTCTTCTTTTTGTTGAGTTAGTTCAGCCGTACGTTCTGCAACCTGTACTTCCAGTTGTGCTTTTATTGCCAATACAATTTTATTATTCTGCTCTTCTTCCAATGCTTTGGCGCGTACATTTGTTAACTCTTTTTGTTGCTTTCTTGTAACCATCCAAACACCAATACCCCATAAAACCGCAAATGTGGGTATAGAATCAATAATATTTTTTTGGCTGCTATAAAAGCTCTTGCTTATAAGTTTTACTATTTCAGTTAAAACCAAAACAATTAAATAAGGAAGTATAGCGATAACCAAAAACTTAACCGGTTTAAGTTTCTCTTCTATGTAGATAAAATATAATAACCCACCAACCATTATAAAACCCAGCACATCAAACAATACAGATAAAGAACTAACTATAAACGAGGCTACAAATAACCCGATAGCTGTGTACATGGCAACCTGCAGTTTATTGTCCCATTCCGGAATTGTTTCAGCCGTTTTTAAGTTACTGCGTAAATACTTTATTATTAACGCTACCATTATAAAAGGAAAACTCATATTGATTTAAATTTATAGCAGGTATGTAAGCAGTTGCTTAATTATAAACTTTACTTCTCTAAAAATTATTTTAAAGATAATGAATAACGCTATTGCAATTATTTGCATTTATTTATAATGGCATCATTTAACGCGGGTTAATTTTAGTAAGTAACTTTGTTGCACTTAAAAAAAATTATGCAGGAACTTATTGAAAAATTAAAAACTGAAGCCGGCTTAACTGATGAACAGGCATGGAAGGCAATTACAATTGTAAAAGATTTTGCGAAAAGTAAATTTCCCATGTTTGGCGGCGCTATTGAAAAAGCTTTTACCAAACATGCAAAAAAAGATGATGATGATTTTCTTGGTTAACAGCTTTACTTGCAGATTACTTATTTTACAGTAATTATTTTTTTTGATGGATATATTGCCTGGCAAGAAAATTTATTTCCTCTCCGATTTTCATTTGGGTGCACCTGATTTTGCATCAAGTTTAATAAGAGAAAAAAAAATTGTTGCTTTTCTTGAAAGCATAAAAGCTGATGCACAGCAAATAATTATAGACGGCGATATTTTTGATTTCTGGTACGAATATAAAACTGTTGTTCCAAAACATTTTGTAAGGTTATTAGGCAAGCTCGCAGAAATTACTGACAGCGGAATTCCGGTAATGTTATTTGCCGGCAATCACGATATGTGGATGCGTGATTATTTTCAAACAGAATTAAACATTCCCGTTTATTTTGAACCAAAGACCTTTAACTGGAACAATAAAAAATTTTATGTTGGCCATGGAGATGGTTTAGGGCCGGGCGACCATGGATATAAGTTTATTAAAAAGATTTTCAGAAATAAATTTTGCCAATGGTTATTTGGACAAATGCATCCAACATTAGGCATGGGCGTCGCTAACTTTTTCAGCAGAGAAAGCAGAAAAAAAGCGGGTTCTGCTGATGCTTTTTTTTTAGGCGACGATAAAGAATGGCTTGTTATATACAGCCGTGAAATGCTGGCTAAAGAGCATTATGATTATTTTATTTTTGGCCATCGCCATTTGCCTTTAAGAATTAAATTAAATGACAATGCTGTATATATAAATCTCGGCGATTGGATCAATTATTTTACTTACGCCGTTTTTGATGGCACCACCGTTGAACTAAAAAAATGGCAAGATTAAAATTTATATTTTTCGCAGTATTTATCTTAATTGTTTGCACCGCTAACACGCAAACTGATTCGGTTATTCATCTTGCTAAACCGCAATTTATTGAAGGCAATTTTATAAATTTTTATGTTGATAATTTCAGCAATATCTATTTAATAAATGCTGGCAATCAAATAAAAAAAGTAAATGCAAATGGCGATTCGGTTGCTGTTTCAAATGCTTTAAAAAAATATGGCAATATCTATTCGATGGATGTACATAATGCGCTTAAAATTGCAGTGTATTATAAAGATTATTCAACCATTGTTGTGCTGGACCGCTTTTTAAAAACCATAAATACTATTGATTTGCGTAAGTATGGCATATTGCAGGCGCAGGCTGTTGCGGTAAGCTACGATAACAATTATTGGGTGTTTGATGAAGTGGAAAACAAGCTGAAAAAAATTGATGATAACGGAAACATTTTATTATCAACGCCGGATTTGCGTACCGTGTTTGATGAATCTTTTTTGCCGGAAAAGATAATTGATTACAACGGCTATGTGTATTTATACAGTAATAAAAACGGCTGCAAAATATTTGATTATTATGGCGCTTTAAAACAAAGCATTCCATCATTAAGCTGGGATAATATTCAAATAATTAAAAATTCAATTACAGGTTTAGATACTGCATCAATGCACGTGTATGCTATTAATACTTTTAAAGAAAGTACGTACCTGTTTCAACCCAAACTTATTGATGCAAAAAAATTACAAACGGTTTTAGATAAACTATATATTTTAAAAAAAGATGGCTTGTATTTTTATTCAATGCAATAAATTTCATTAATCATCCACTAATGTTTTGCCAAAAGGTGCCAGCGTTAATTCAACCAGTTTTAAATGTTGTTTGGCAAACGGAATTCCGATAATTGTTATAAATAAAATTGCTGCAAACACCAAATGAATACAGGCAGTATATAAACCGCCGGTTACAATCCAGATAAGGTTGAATAAAAGTGTAAGACATCCACCTGATGATTTAGTGGTAACTACTCTTTTTCCAAATGGCATTAGCACTAAAAAGCCAATTTTAAAACACTGAAGGCCAAACGGAATTCCGATAATTGTTACGCAAAAAACAAAACCCATTACAAAGTATCCAAGTGCTGAAAAAAAGCCGCCAAAAATTAACCAGATAAGGTTACCAATTGCATTCATTTGTATCTTTTATTTTTTTGTGAGATAGATTTTTGCTTATAAAAAACTTATCAGCATTTCATAATTTAAAAATAATAACAGTTTCGTTTATCTTCATTACTTTTTATATGTATGGCACTTAACAAGCAAACATTTAAAACAAGAACGCTTACATCAATTGTTTTTGTAATTGTAATGCTTTTCGGTTTACTGCTGAATGTATGGAGCTTTTTATTATTGTTTTGCATTATTCATTTTTACTGCTGGCGCGAATATGAAAAGATCGCCAATCTTATTTCTGCAGCATATAATACCGCATCCCAATTTCAAAAAAAGATGCCTTTAGTTGCTGGTTTTGGTTTAATGATTTTTATGTGCAACCACTTGCCCGCAATCAATACATCTTCTATAAATTCTTTCGGTTTATACCTGATGATTATTTGTTTAATCATTTTGTTTATTGCATTCATCACAAACCGAAATTTTAAGTTTATCATCTTTTCGCTAATTGGACTTTTTTATATTTCAGTTGCCTGTGCATGTATGATTAACCTGCGCACAAGCGGCATTATTTCAGACAATGCATTTAGTATTGATTTTGGATTAATGCTTCCATTATTTATCATCATAACTATTTGGATAAACGATACCATGGCATATATCGTTGGTTCATTAATTGGTAAAACACCGCTTTCATCAATCTCACCAAAAAAAACATGGGAAGGAACAATTGGCGGCGCTTTACTGGCCGTTGCAACGGTTACTATTTGCGGTTATTTTTTTTTAAAGGCTGATGTAATTCAGTTGATTATTATCGCAACTATAACATGCATTGCAGGTAATTTTGGCGATTTGTTTGAAAGCAAATTAAAACGCCTTGCAAACATAAAAGATAGCGGAAATATTATGCCGGGTCATGGTGGATTTTTAGACAGGTTCGATTCGCTGTTGCTTGCCGTAATTTTTGTTTGGCTGTATATAAAACTCTTTCTGTGATTGAACCTGCAAAAGCTTTGGCTTGTTTATATTTGCACTAATTTTTGTTATGACAATTCACCGCGAAGGATATAAAATAATTGGAATAAGCGCTTTTATTTTTGTGCTGATTAACATTCTCAGCTTTTATTTTTTTTCAGATTATGCAGCGTGGCTTTCGTATATTATTTTATTAGTAAGCCTTGTAACTTTTTTGCTGATTGTATATTTCTTTCGCATACCAAAACGCGAACATACTTTTTCAGAAAGCAAAATTGTTGCGCCGGCAGATGGAAAAGTTGTTGTAATTGAACAAATAAATGATACAGAATTTTTTCATGACAGCCGCATACAGGTAAGCATTTTTATGAGCCCGTTAAATGTGCATGTAAACCGTGTACCTGTTGATGGAACTGTTATTTATAACCATTATCACAAAGGAAAATATTTTGTTGCCTGGCATCCTAAATCTTCTTTGCTGAATGAGCGTCACAGCATTGTTTTGCAAAATGCAAACGGTACAATATTGGTAAAACAAATTGCCGGCGCGTTGGCAAAACGTATAGTTAATTATGCGCAAACCGGTAAAATTTTTAAGCAGGGTGAAGAGTTTGGATTTATAAAATTTGGCAGCCGTGTAGATGTATTGTTGCCGTTAAATGCAACTATTGATGTTCAGCTTGGCCAGGTTGTAAAAAGTGGCGTAACCGTTATCGCTTCATTTAATCAAAGTTGATTTCACTGATAATTAATTCAAGATATTTTTGATCTGTTGCATCAAAAAAATTCAGCATTTCACTATCAACATCCAACACACCAACAACTTTATCATTCTTAATAATTGGTACAACAATTTCAGATTTTGATATGCTGCTGCATGCAATATGGCCGGCAAATTTTTCAACATCATCAACAATAATTGTTTTCTTTTCAGCCCAGCTTGTGCCGCAAACACCGCGGCCTTTTTTTATTCTTGTACATGCTACCGGACCTTGAAACGGACCAACAACCAATTCATTATTTTTTACAATATAAAAACCAACCCAAAACCATTTGAACTGTTCTTTTAATGCTGCAGCAACGTTGGCCAGGTTGGCAATCATATCCGTTTCACCTTCAAGCAAACCTTTTATTTGTGGTAATAAAGATTGATATTGTTCTTCCTTCGTTCCTTCAATAACGTTTAAGTCTTCAGTCATAAAATAATTTAAAAAATATCTTCGAGTTCTTTTAAATGATGAATGATATACGTTGGCTGTACATCTGTTTCAGCATTAATATGATTTACAAAAATCGTATCCAAACCAGCATTCATTGCACCTTTAATATCGGCTTCAATATTGTCGCCAATCATAATACTTTCTTCAATATTTGCATTGGCAGTTTTTAATGCAAACTCAAAAATTGCTTTATTGGGTTTTAAACTGCCTGCGCGTTCAGATGTAATTATTTCTTTAAAATAACCGGTAAGATTACTATGCATTAATTTATTATGCTGAATACTATCAAACCCATTTGTAATTAAATGCAGCACATAATTTTTCTGCTTTAAATAATCTAAAATTTCTATGGTGTATGGAAATAAATTTTTGCGGTTTGGCAATCCATCCAAAAAATCTGCAGCCATTTGTTTTGACAAAATTTCATCGGCAATTTTAAAATCGAGCAGCGTAAGCCAAACACGTTTCCAGCGCAATTCTTCCTGCTTCATAAAACCGTTTGTATAACGCTGCCACAAACGGTTATTATGAAATGAATACCGGCTAAAAAACAAATCAAAATCATCAATACCTTTTTCTTTCAGTGCATGTAATTTATACAATTCAGTAAACGTATCTTTTGCGTTCATTTCAAAATCCCACAGCGTGTGGTCAAGATCAAAAAATAAATGTTTGTAAGGCATTATTGTTGTACCGTTATTTTTAAATTTATATTTATGTAATTAGCTGCAGTATTACAATTAAGCACGGTTGTGTCACTCCCTTTTACAGTTGATGCACTGCGCAGCAAAACTGCAAAATAAATCTGAGCCATGAATGTTATAATTAGCGGTGCATCAAAAGGATTAGGTAAAGCCATTGCAGAAAAATTTGCGGTAACAGGCAATCATCTTTTTATATGTGCAAGAAATAAAGATGCGCTGTATGCAACAAAAGAAGAATTAGAAAAAAAATATGCCGGTTGCAAAATAAAAATAATGCCGATTGACATCAGCATAAAAGAAAACGCAATTGCTTTTGGCAATTATTGTTTGGAAGATGGAACGCCGCATATTTTAATAAACAATACAGGCAGTTTTTTGCCGGGCAGTATACATAATGAAAAAGATGGAACGCTTGAAAAAATGCTTGCAACAAATTTGAAAAGCGCTTATCATCTTACAAGAACAGTGCTTCCAAAAATGATGGAAGAAAAACGTGGCCATATTTTTAATATGTGTTCAGTTGCATCTTTAACTGCTTATAAAAATGGCGGCAGCTATAGTATAAGCAAATTTGCGTTGCTTGGTTTTACAAAAAACTTGCGCGAAGAATTAAAATCGTACAATATAAAAGTTACAGCAGTTATTCCAGGTGCGGTGTATACAGATAGCTGGAGCGGCAGCGATATAAAACCAGATCGCATTATGCGTGTTGATGATATTGCAAACATGGTTTATGCGGCATCTTTACTTTCGCCGCAAGCCTGCGTGGAAGAAATTTTGT
>JBDUEO010000180.1:0-6792 GCA_040002335.1 Parafilimonas sp.
AAAAGAAGGTTGAATACTATTTACAGGATGATATAAAGAAGCGAAATGTATCTTTTGCATCTGCCTGTTATGACAGCAACAGCAACAGGATAATAACAGGAACCAATAATGGAATTTATCTCTTCGATATTAAACAGCATACATCTGAGTTTATTAATCAAATACACAATAGCATTATTGGCTTTGCAGAAAATATAAAAAAAATAAATAACAACTTTATATATAGTAGTGATACTGCTGGGCACATAACTGTAATTTCAGGAGATTTTAAAAGCACCTACATTGTAGGAAGTAATAATTCTTCATTTGAAACAAGCATCAGTGATCCTGTTTGTGTAGATAAACGCAACAGGCTTTGGTATTGCAAAAGCGGGTTTGGATTGTCCATTCTTGATTTTAATCAATCTGCCTTTTCTAAAGAAAGTGGCTACAAAGAAGATCCAACATATTTTTCTAAAAGAGGCACGCACAGTTTTGCAGAATATCCAAATGGAGACCTGCTGATAAAGAGCGGTGCAAGCCTTTTTAGTAAAAATTATATTACTAAAGAAATTACTCAATTAAAGCAATATACCTGGAATATAAGTTCAACACAATTGCGCAACGATTATCAGCGGAATGGTATCTGGTTTTTTTATAACAACAAAATAATCCTGGTTGATTGTAAAACAAACCAAATTATATATTCAGTTAATTGCAACGAAAATGACTATGGAATAATACAGGATATTATTGTGCTGCCTTCCGGCGATGTATGGATAGCATTAACGAACGGTATCTACAGTATTGATTTCAAGAAACGAAAATTGGAAGCAGTTACAAACCTTCAATTGCCTAATGCTTTTAAGCTAAACCTTATCAATAAAAATCGTGTGTGCATAAGCTATCTAAATGGCGATATGCTGCTTGCACAAATCAACAGTGCAAACAATGTATCAGTTGTTGGCAAAATTTTGCCGGGTACTAAATGTTTTTATCTTCAGCACGACACGATAAAAAATATTTTTTGGACAGGCGCAGATGATGGTGTTTATATGCTTGATAAAAACTTTCAGGTCCAAAGAAAATTCAATGCATCAAACGGCTTAAGTGGCAGCTATGTTTACGGATTATTACTTGATAACAATAATAATGTTTGGATAAGCCATGAAAAAGGCTTGAGCTGTATTAATTCCGAAAATTTTCAGGTAATTAATTATGATGAAGATGATAACATTCAAGACAGGGATTATAACAACCGTTGCTTTTTTAAATCAAAAAATGGTACTTTATATTTTGGAGGGATTAAAGGGTTTAATTGGTTTAAACCACCTGTTTCCGCTGCTTCTTTTTATCAATCTGAATTATATGTTGATGAAATTAAAGTAAACAATGAATTAGTTTTTGCAGATACCAATTACAATTCTGTACGGCATTTGAACTTATCAGCGCAACAAAATAAAATAAGCATTCATGCCCTAATAAAAGACCTGGATATAGTTCACTCCAACGAAATCATTTACCGTTTTAAAAATTTAGATTCGGCATGGCAATACTTACCTGCAAACAGCAATATCATTTTTAATAATCTTGCCGCAGGCGATTACAAACTTCAATTGGGTTATTACAATACAAAACAGCAAATACATGTTGTGCAAAAAATTATTACGATATCTATAGCACTTCCTTTTTACAAAACAATCTTATTTTGGATGATTGTTTCTGCATGTGTAACAGCAATTATAGCATGGTGGTATAATCAAACAAAAATAAAAAATAAAACACGCCGCTATCAACAGCAAATAGCTTTAATGAAAGAAAGAAACCGCATTACAGCAGATTTGCATGATGATGTAGGCTCTGCGTTAAGCAGCCTGCAGATAAGAAGCGCAATAGCGAGGCAAATTATGGATGATGATGCAACTAAAGCTAAAGAATATCTTAATAAAATTATTGAGCAAAGCAATGAGATAAGCAGTAATGTGAGCGATATAATATGGAGCATGAAACCGGATAAAGACCGGTTAACTGATATTGATGGCAGGATACGAAATACAGTAAGCAATCTTTTAGGCGCAACCAATATTGATTACTCAATGATTATTGAAAAAGATTTAGATGCCATTGTAAATAATATTACTGCGCGAAAAAATATTGTTTTAATTATAAAAGAAGCTACTAATAATTGCGCTAAATATAGCCAGGCAACAAAATATAATTTACTGATTGAAAAAGAAGGCGATAATCTAACCATCATTATTGCAGATAACGGTAAAGGAATACAAGAGGATAAATTAAAATCAGGAAATGGTTTACAAAATATGCATAAACGTGCAGAAGAACTAAAAGGAACGATGCAAATTAAGACCGGCAATTTTGAAGGCACTGAATTAAAATTTAATATACCGCTCACTGAAATTAGGGGGTAATTTAATGTTACCGTATTTTATATTTGTACGATGGCAATAAGGGTTTTTGTGTATGATGATCATGCAGACCGCAGAGCCGCGCTGAAAGCATTATTAAGTTTAAGTGACAATTTTATAGTTGCAGGTGAAGCTGCGGATTGCAGTCATGCTTTGGAGGATATTGAAAGAACTTATCCTGATGTTGTTTTAATGGATATAAATATGCCGGGTGTTGGTGGGTTGGATGGCCTGAAAACTATTAAAGAAACTTATCCTGGCGTAAAAGTATTGATGCAAACTGCTTTTGACGACAGTGAAAAAATATTTACGAGTTTAAAATGCGGCGCCAGCGGTTATATACTCAAAAATGATAGTCCGCAAAAATTACTGCAGGCCATTTATGAAGTGTATGAAGGCGGCGCTGCAATGAATCCTGCCATCGCGAAAAAAGTTTTAGACTTTTTTAAACCTCAGAAAATAAAAAATCCTTTAAGCCCCAAAGAATCCGAAGTGCTTTCTTATCTCTCAGAAGGTTTAAGTTATAAAATGGTTGCTGATAAACTCGGCATTAGTTATAACACAGTAAATGGCCATATAAAGAATATTTATCAAAAACTGCATGTTGCCTGCCTGGGCGAAGCCATTGCTTACTACTACAAGCATTTGAAAGGCTGATGTTATAATCAGTAGATTTCCTCCCCCCTATAATTAGTTTAAATAACCCCAATATTCAAGGGTTTAACTGTTTTACAAGTTCCCCAGCTTTACATCATCAAAAAGCTAATCATTTTTTTGATATCAGCATAACAGCCCAATACGGGTAAGCCGAAAACCGTACAGAGTAGGCAATATTTAAAATACTTGTATGAGAAAAATAATTTTAATCTTATTGCTGAGTACTTCATACTGCGTACTATATGCACAGGAAAATGCCATAAGCATCAGCAACCTTTCTGTGAAAAACCAATTGCCGCCTGACATTAAGAGATGGAGCACCATACCAGCATCTCTATTGCTGGTAGCGCAAAATAACACATGGGGCGATAGACAGGTACGATTATATGTCGCTATAAAAAAAGGTGATAGCAGAATTTGTGGTAATACCGATGGGATCGCGGTGGATTATTTTAAAACGCGCAGTTTTCAAACCAATGACTTGCTGGCAAGCTTAACCAATTGTGAAACCCTACAGCCAGGTGATTATACATTATGTACCCGCTTCAGGGGAATGGGTGATAACCGTCAATGGGTTGATAT
Organism: Parafilimonas sp.; assembly: GCA_040002335.1. Classification (GTDB taxonomy): domain Bacteria; phylum Bacteroidota; class Bacteroidia; order Chitinophagales; family Chitinophagaceae; genus Parafilimonas. The sequence continues at coordinate 3,645 of JBDUEO010000180.1, forward strand.
TAGTGCAGAAGTATGCAGGCCTTTTACAGTTGGCAGTGGTGCAAATGCTCAAACATTTTCAAGACCAACTATTACCTCACCCGAAAACAATAAAGTATTTACCGAGCAGGATTTTAAGAAGCCCCTTACTTTTAGATGGACACCTGTAGTGCCACTGCCACTAAACAAAGATGTAGTATATCATTTAAAAATATGGCAGATACCGAAAGGGCAAACTGCTATGCAGGTTATAAAAAGCACGCAGCCTTTAGTTGAAAAAGATATTGACAACTTAACGCAGGCCAGTATAACCACTGGTTTATTTCCCTGCGCACCCAATTGCCATTTTGCATGGATTGTAGAGGCAACAGATAAAGAAGGAAAGCCTTATGGAGAAAATAACGGCGTGAGTGAGCCGGCTTTATTTAGTGTTGCAAGCGCAGATATTACAATCACAAATTTTAAGATTAACTGTGGTAGCAGTTTTGGTACTTATACTTTTTCGCTTACTGCAACCAATTATGGAAATAGTTCATTTAGTTTATCCCAAACTACACCAATTACATTTAGCAGTTCTGCCGGAACAATATCTGGAATTACAATTACTCCTTCACCAGCTAATATAATTATAAACCCAAATGGCAGTGCTATTTTTACAGGAAGCTTCTCATACTCGGGTACCTATCCTGCAGCTATAATTGCTACAGTCAGTGGTACACAAACAAATAATACCAATCTTCCAAGTACCGATACAGAAGTTGACAACGTACTTGCCTGCGTTTGCACTACCTGCAATCTTATTCAATGGCAGCCCGGTCAAGCAGCTCAAACACTCCAAGGCAATAGCATAAATATTATACAGTCTTTTAACCCAACAGGCTATGGCAGCATAGTTGCAGCCAAAGCAGAGATTACATCTTTTGAAAGATATGTAGGCGATGACTGCATGAGCTGCAACAAAGACTGGAACCAGTGGGGCAATTTTACTTCCGGTACATATGCAGGTTTAAACGGGAGCTTAACCAGTGCCACAAGCCCAGTCACCGGATTTACGCATCATACTATTTATTTCGCAGCAAATGCACCGGGTAATTTTAACCTTAGTATCAGCACACCACAATTAAGTAATTTAAGTTGTTGCTGTGACCGGGTAGTAGTTACCATTCGCTATACATACACATTTAAACAAGATGGTGGAACATGTATATACTGCAGTGCAGTGAAAAGGTATGAATTGCAAAAAGGCAATTGTCCGCCAATTCCTGTTCCTGTTGACCCACACAATCCTCCCGTTAACTAACCATCAAAACTTACAAAATGAAAAATATAATTTATAAAATAATAATCCTCGCTTTCATTACTTTAGTCAATAAGATAAGTTTTGGTCAAATGAACCAAGGGGATATATTGATTACACACTCCCCGCAACAAAGATGGCCTGCTGGCAACGGCGGAATTACAGGGCTTGATTGTAGTACTGCGCAATTAACAAATTCAAATGCTTTTGTAGTTTCTTTATTACATGCAGGTAATACGGGAAATATCCCTGCACCAGGTGGTGTGAGATATACATGGACAGATTTGACACCCGGCAACAACAAACCTTGGTGGGAACCTTTAAACCCAGGCACCAGTCCAAATACCTGGGTTGAGGATCAAATAGGAAGGGTTTTTGGATTAACGATTGAAGACGCAAATACATTTTATGTTGCTAATACAAGTATCTATTCAGGCGAAGGCAACAGCGGGCATCATGATACAATTTGGAGACTAAATCCTTCTACAAATGCAATATCTTTTGCTTATGGTTTTCCTAATCCTACAAAACCGGACAGAGGTATAGGTAATATTAAATATTTTGAAGCAGGAGCTGATAAATATATGGCAGCCACATGGTGGGAAGATGGCTCCATAAATATTCTATGGTTTAACGCTCCCAACAATAAGTGGGTAAACATGATACAATTTTATCCAAAATTTGGAAGTACAAAATCAGATTTAAATTTAATACCTTACGGAATCGCAATAAGAAAGATTGGCTCAAATCTTAAATTGTTTTATGGTAAATATGATTTATCATCAAATAATAATTCGGAGGTTTGGACAGCCGATTTAACTGTAATAGGGAATACGGGTTCTATAAGCAATGAAAGTACAACCGCAATTATCAGTACTACTGTAAAAACATCTGCAAATTTTTATGCATCAGTTTGCTCCCAACCAGCTTCAATTCCAATTTCAGATATCTCTTTCGCTTCTGATTATAGCAAACTTGTTTTAGCGCAGCAAAGTTTATGTTGCAGCAAACAAATAGATGCTCATAACTCAATGGTATTTGAATATATTTTTAATCCATCGCCAACATTGGGAAATGGATTATTCCCAGCAGGTAATACCTCTGCTTTTACCACTCCTGCTCCTACTAATTCAAGAGACGATTTTATAAATACCCGGGGTACAAATGCAGCTGGTGGTGTTTCTTATTGGAACAACATTTTATTTACAAATGCCATATCAGATGAAGGACAGCCAAATCCCGAATCTCTAAATTGTGATGCTACGGTACTTTTTACATCTGATTTTATTTATTTCCGTCTAATAGATCAAAATACACAATTGAATACTCCAGGATGGCCCACGCCACCAACGCCAGAAGTACAAAGCGGCAACTATCCTGGATTAAGCTACCCGGCAGTGTATGGTTTTCAAGGCATGCCAAGCCTCAATAGTTATGCATCAAATCAAGATGCATTCGACGCAAGTTTAAAAGTTGATGCCGATGACAATTATAACACCATGGACAAATGGAATCTTGGCGATATCGAAGCATTTAATATTTCTTTAGATTGCAAAACAACTGAATGCTCCTGCGGCCATTTTGAATCTTTAGTTTTAAACAATACTACCTACACAACCAACTGGCCCAATCTTAGCTTTGGGCAGGGTTTAGCATCAGGCACTTTAGTAGCTAATTATCATTGCAATAGTGCAACAGAGCAGGGGTGCACAGCAAGTTATAATTGGCAGGTAACATCAGGCGGGGTTCCTGTAAGCCCGCCACGACCACGAGGCTCCGGCCGAAGCCGAGCCACACGCCGGACGCGCTCGCGGCAGGCGGCGGGCGCAGTCGGGCCCTGATCTGTGCCAGCACCGCCTCGTCGCTCACGCC
>JBDUEO010000181.1:0-6653 GCA_040002335.1 Parafilimonas sp.
TCTGTTTCTCGCGAATAGCAATTTCAAGCGGTGTGTAATGCATATTATTATGCAGAATGCCAACCATTACATTGTGCCTTCCTTCTATTAAACATTCTACTGCATGATAACCCATGCGGCTTGCAATAAACCGGTCAATACAGCTTGGCGGGCCGCCTCTTTGTATATGTCCTAAAATTGTTACTCTTGTTTCAAGGCCTTTCAATTTATCCTGAACTATTCTTGCTACTTCGGCGGCACCCGTTAGTTCATTATTTAAAGGATCTGGCTGATAACCTTCTGCTACCACAACAAGATTTACAAGCTTTTTTCTTTTTTCCTGTTCTGAAAGCGAAGCCACCATTTCATCAAGTGTTGTGGTTACTTCAGGCATTAAAATATTTTCAGCCCCGGTTGCAATACCGCTATGCAATGCAATGTAGCCCGCATGCCTGCCCATTACTTCAACTATAAAAAGGCGATCGTGAGAATCTGCAGTATCGCGTATCCTGTCAATCGCCTGCACGGCAGTATTAACCGCAGTATCAAAGCCTATCGTAAAATCTGTACCGTATAAATCTTTATCAATTGTGCCTGGAATGCCGATACATGGAATATCGAATTCTTTACTTAATTTATAAGCACCTGTAAAACTTCCATCGCCGCCAATAACCACAAGGCCGTTAATACCGCGTTTTTGTAAATTATCGTAGGCTTTTCTTCTTCCATCTTCGTTGTAAAAATCTTTACTGCGTGCGGTTTTAAGAATGGTGCCGCCACGCTGAATAATATTTGCAACAGAACGCGAATTCATTTGATAAATATCATCTTCTATCATTCCGTTGTAACCGCGCATAATCCCGAAAACTTCAAGACCCCGATAAATAGCAGTTCTAACCACGGCTCTTATTGCTGCATTCATTCCCGGTGAATCTCCGCCTGAAGTTAAGACGCCAATTTTTGTAACTTTTGCTGACATTTATTGCAACCAGTTAATTCTTATTAATAAATACATGTCAATTTCTTGCTCGGCTCAAAAATAAGCGTTTTAACTGATGTTTATTTTAGGTGGCTGATATTTTATACTGATGCAAAGCAGTTTCGTGTTGATAACACACGAGGTATTGAAGTTGAAAAATATTCTTTTAGTTTTCTTTTTAGGAAACAGATATATAACTAAAACATATCAGCGACTGATTCGCAAATGGGTTTTTATAGAAAAGATATTGAATAAAAATATTATTGACTTCTTTTAAAATCGCCACGTTTCCAGGCTTGTATAAATTCAGCCCAAGCCACAGGATTAAAAATGTTTTGCGGCGGTACCTGCCCGGAATAATAAGCCCTTGCTGCCTGTTGCCTGAACTGTGCATTCACCGCTTCGCCGCCATCTGCAGGTAAATTCATTAGCAGTGCTTTGCGCGTGGCTGCATCATTATTTTTTCGTGCAATTTCCAACGCATCTGCAGGCACATCTGTGTTTACAAAATCACGTTCAAATTGTGCGCGTGTTGGCCGTGGCCTTAAAATGGTTGCAGGCAAATACGCGGTATCATTCACCATTAATTGTATTACGCTATATTGGTTTCCTTTAAGCGTATCTGGAATAATTATGGTTTTATCTTTAAATCCAATACTTGAAAAACGTATTTTATTACCTTTTAAAACAGGAATTGAAAATACACCCTGGTCGCTTGTAATTGTTCCGCGGCTAGTGCCTTCAACAATTACGCTGGTTGCATCTAAACCGCGCAAACTATCGGCACTCATTACAACTCCATATAACTGTACTACAGAATCTTGTCGCGAAGGTTGGTTTTGAGCTGAACTATATAATGATGCAAATATCATCATTGCAAAAAGGCAATATCGTAACAGTTTCTTCATTCAGTTAATTTATAAATCAATTTTTATGCAAAGAAAACAATCGTCTGACAAAATAAACCATACTCGCGGTTAACTTTGCAACCTTGTAATTGTTTTTAACAAAAATATGGATGATGACCGAAAATGATATTTTGAAAGCTTTGAGTACCGTGCAGGAACCTGATCTTGGAAAAGACATTGTAACATTAAACATGGTAAAAGATATTGCTATTAATGACAATGTTATTTCTTTTACAATTGTACTTACAACGCCAGCTTGCCCATTAAAAGAATTAATGCGCACCGATTGTATTAAAGCCATTCAAAAAGCAGATGAGAGTTTTATTGTGAACGTGAATTTTACTTCAAACACAACAAGCAAACGCACCGATAAAAAAGCAGTGTTGCCCGGTGTAAAAAATATTATTGCAGTAATAAGTGGAAAAGGTGGTGTTGGAAAAAGCACTGTTGCTGCAAACCTTGCATTGGCTTTATCGCAACACAATGCAAAAATTGGTTTGATGGATGCAGATATTTATGGGCCAAGCGTGCCGATTATGTTTGGTGTGCGCGGCGAACGGCCGATGATGCGTGATGTAAACGGCAAAGGAATGATTATTCCGCTTGAACGTTATGGTATAAAATTAATGAGCATTGGATTATTGGTGGATGAAAAAAGCGCGGTTGTTTGGCGCGGCCCAATGGTAAGCAGCGCCATTAAACAATTTGTAACAGATGTTGATTGGGGCGAACTTGATTATTTGGTAATTGATATGCCGCCCGGCACCGGCGATATTCATCTTACATTAATGCAAACGGTTCCGGTTACCGGCGCTGTAATTGTAACTACGCCACAAGCTGTTGCGTTGGCCGATGCTAAAAAAGGTATCGCCATGTTTGCTCAGGCACAATTAAATGTGCCCATTATTGGCTTGGTTGAAAATATGGCTTATTTTACTCCTGAAGAATTACCAAATAACAAGTATTATATTTTTGGAAAAGAAGGCGGCAAACGCTTGGCCGAAGAATATGATTTGCCTTTTTTAGGACAAATTCCTTTAGTGCAAAGCATACGCGAAGGTGGTGATGAGGGCATTCCTGCGATGATGGGTGATGATGAAACTTCCCGTAATGCATTTGAAGATTTTGCCGCACTTGCTGCAAGAAGTATTTCTATGCTGAATGCAAATTTTAGTGAAGAAAAAGTTGCGGAAGTTGTTTAATAATTGAATCTTTTTTGTGCGGATGCGTTGCTGTATTTAAAATAGTTTTTTAATGTAGAATGGACTAACCAAAGTCTTCACTAACTTTTTTTGTTTACCTGCGTTTCTATTTTATCGTCTTCAATTAATCATACAAAACTTACTGTTCATCTGCTTTAATAGTTGCTTTACCGATTAATGGTTGCATCACATTACCATTCATAAGTTTCTTTGCACCATTAATAAAAACAAACATCTGCTGTTACAATTACAGCAAACAATTTTGCAAACTAAATATTGATTTTTTATGAGAAAGTTACTACCATTTTTATGTGCATTTTTTCTTTTAGCATTTACTTCAACAGCTCAAAATATAAACGGTGTTGTAAAAGATAACGAAGGTAATTTTCTGCCAAATGCCAGTGTTGCTTTATTGAAAGTAAAAGATTCATCGGTTATAAAACTTGCCGTTACAAATACTTCAGGCGTTTATCAATTTAAAAATATAAATAAGGGCAGTTACTTAACCAGTATAAGTTTTATTGGTTATGCAAATGCTTATTCTGCTGCGTTTGAAGTTGCCGGCAGCGGCGATATAAATGCGCCTTCTGTTTCCATTTCAAAAATAAATAATGGTTTAAAAGATGTTGTGGTTACAGCAAAAAAACCTTTGATAGAAGTGAAGGCAGATAAAACAATTCTTAATGTGGAAAACAGCATTAATGCTGTTGGAAATGATGCGCTGGAATTGTTGCGTAAATCGCCGGGCGTAATGGTTGATAAAGATGATAACATCAGCCTTTCAGGAAAAAATGGCGTGCAGATTTATATTGACGGGAAGCCTTCGCCATTAAGCGGAAGCGATCTTTCAACTTATCTTAAAACATTGCAGTCATCTCAAATTGAAGCGATTGAAATTATCACCAATCCTTCCGCAAAATATGAGGCAGAAGGTAATGCAGGCATCATCAACATCCGTTTAAAAAAGAACAAATCATTTGGAACAAATGGTTCAATAAACGCAGGTTATAATATTGGTACATATCCAAAATATAATGCAGGTATTTCTTTAAATCACCGCGATAAAAAAGTAAATATTTTTGGTAATTATAATTTTAATGACAGCCGCAATGCAAGCTTCATGAATCTTTACCGCGTTCAGTTAGATACCATTTTCGATCAGCATTCAAAAATGCAGTTCACTAATAAAAGTCACAATTTTAAAGCAGGTATGGATTATTTTCTTAACACCAATAATACCATTGGTGTTATGGTAAATGGCAATCTTTCTGATCCGCATTTTTCAAATCAAAGCAGCACTGTAATTTCTTATCAGCCAACAAATGTTACAGATAAAATTTTGCAGGCGCAAAATACAAGTGCAGGTAAAAGAGATAATATAAATGCCAATATCAATTATCGTTTTGCAGATACATCGGGGCACGAATTAAATGTTGATGCCGATTATGGTTATTATGATATTAAAAGCAATCAATATCAACCAAATTTTTATTACGATCCAACAGGTATTGATTTGCAAAATCAATATATCTATAACATGATTGCGCCAACTAAAATTGATATTTATTCTGCTAAAGCAGATTATGAGCAGAATTTTAAAAAGGGAAGATTAGGTTATGGCGCTAAGTTTTCTTATGTAAAAACAACCAACGATTTTGACCGCTATAATGTATATACAAACGATAAATTGTTAGATACTTTGCGCAGCAATAATTTTAATTATAAAGAAAATGTAAATGCTGCTTATGTAAATTATAACCGCCAGTTTAAAGCGATCATGATACAAGCTGGTTTACGTGTTGAAAATACAAATTCAGAAGGCTTGTCAAATGGTTATAACTGGAACGGAACTTATGTGCCGTACGATTCAACGTTCAAAAGAAATTATACTGATTTCTTTCCCAGTGCTGCCATCACGTATAATAAAAATCCAAAGAACCAATGGGGTTTAAGTTACAGCAGAAGAATTGACCGCCCGGCTTACCAGGATCTGAATCCATTTGAATTTAAATTAGATGAATACACTTATCAAAAAGGTAATACGCAGTTAACGCCGCAATACACAAACAGTGTATCATTAACCAATACACTTTTTTACAGTTTAACAACAAGGTTAACATATAGCCATGTAAGCGATGTATTCTCGCAAATTATTGATACAGCAGACAAATCAAAAACATTTATTACAAAGAAAAATCTTGCTACACAAAACATGGTAAGTTTAAATATTAGTATGCCATGGCAAAAAAAATGGTACAGTGTTTTCGCCAATATCAACTCTTATTATTCTCATTATAAAGCAAATTTTGGTGTTGGGCGAACTATTGATTTAGATGTGTATTCAGTAAACGTATATGCGCAGCAAACATTTAAAATAGCAAAAGCAACATCGCTTGAATTAAGCGGCTTTTATTCTTCACCATCTATTTGGCAGGGAACATTTAAAAGTGGTGCAATATGGAGTGTTGATGGCGGCGTGCAACAAACATTTTTTAAAGGAAAAGCAACAGCAAAATTAAGTGTAACAGATATCTTTCAAACACTGCGCTGGAGTGGTGTAAGCGATTTTGCCGGGCAATATTTGCGTGTAAATGGCGGTAATGAAAGCAGGCAATTGCGTATAAGTTTCTTATACCGTTTTGGCAGCTCGCAGGTAAAAGCAGCAAGACAGCGTAAAACAGGAGCAGAAGAAGAAAGCCAGCGTGTTGGTACGCAAGGTGGAGGTTTGAATTAGATTTTTTTTGGTGATGAATAGTTAAGTGCCCGGAATTTTTTCCGGGCTTTTTTTAATTTTAATTTTTAGATATTTTTAATTTATTTTTAGTTATGTACAACTTACCTCATTTTAAAGCGGGCAATCAGCAGGAAGTAATTGATTTTATGTATGCGCATCCATTTATTACATTATGCGGATGTGATGAAAATAATCAGCCCGTTGCAACGCATGTTCCTGTGTTAATGGAACAAAAAAATGAAAAAATTTTTTTAAGGGCGCACATCATGCGCAATCAAAAACATACGAAAGCTTTTGAACATAATAAACATGTACTTGCTATATTTTCAGGCGCACACACGTATGTAAGCGCAAGCTTGTATTCAAAACAAAATATTGGCAGCACATGGAATTACCAGGCAGTTCATGCAAACGGAATTTTGAATTTTAAAGATGAAAAATTTCTGCATAATTTACTTACAAGGCTAACAGAAAAATTTGAAAACAACCCGCATTCGCCTTCGCTGGTTTCAACAATGGATGATGATTATGTAAGCAATATGGATGAAAGCGATTATTGCTTTTGAAATTGAAATTACATCAATAGAACATGTGTTTAAATTAAGTCAGAACCGCGATGAAAAAAGTTATGAAAATATTATAGAACATTTGCAGGATGGGAGTGAAGATGCGCAAACAATATCGGCGATTATGAAAGAAAATAAAAGAAATGTATTTGGTAAATAATTTTTTTTGATTGAAAATAAATAATCAATCTTCGCTTTAATGAATCGCAGTCAATTAATACAACAGATCAAAAAAATACAATCCTATTTATGTGTCGGCCTTGATACTGACATTCAAAAAATTCC
>JBDUEO010000182.1:0-6617 GCA_040002335.1 Parafilimonas sp.
TGTAAAAAATCATTCGCAGGAAAATATAATGCTCATGAGCGGGGAAATTGTAGAAGGCGGGAAACAAGACCGCGCATTTGGAGAAACCACCATTATTCCAGCCGGCAGGCATAAAAATTATGTGTCTGTTTTTTGTGTTGAGAAAGGAAGATGGGACGATAAAGCCAGGCCTTTCAGGCACGCGGGAACAGCAGATGCAGAAGTGCGAAAACAAATTGATGTTACAAAACGGCAAAGCAAAGTTTGGAAACAAATTGATACCGAGCTCGCAGAAAAAAATAAAAAAAATAAAACCTCAGCATATTTAAATGCTTACAACGACAGTACAAATAACGACACATCTTACCTGCGTTTTTTTATAAATAAAATGAAAGCAAGCGATAGCAGTTATGCGGGTTTTATTGCTGTTGCCGGCAACCGGATAATAAATACAGAAATTTTTGGCGGCACCGATTTATGTTTAACCGCTTACATTGATAACATAAAAAGTTACGTGCATTCTTTACGGTCTTCTGATGGCGTTCCTAACAAAACACATGATGAATTAAAAACTTTCACCGATAAATTTTTGCCCGATAAAACCATTCAGAAAAAATATCTTTCTACCAACGGCAGAATGTATTATTACAACAGCCAGGTAATTCATTTGGTTGCTTACGACAATGTAAATTGAATTTTTTTTGGTTATCAGCTTTAGTATAAATGGCATCGTTCCTTGTGTCACTCACTTGTGCAGCATATCTTTATTCAGCATTATGCAAAAACACTACTATTATATAATTACAGGCGCAGGCTGTGCCGGTTTAAGTTTGCTGCAAAGAATGATGAAGCATTCCTTTTTCAGCAACAAAAAAATTTTATTAATTGATAAGGCTGAAAAAAATAACAACGACAGAACCTGGTGTTTTTGGGAACAACAACAAGGTTTGTTTGAAGACATCGTTCATCATCGCTGGAAACAAATAGATTTCTTTGCAAACGATTTTTCTGCGCGTTTCGATCTTGATCCTTATGAATATAAAATGATCCGCGGCATTGATTTATATACAACTGTTATAAACGAAGCAAAACATCATTCAAATGTTGAAATTATTTATGAAGAAGTTCAATCAATTTCCGGCAAAGAAAATGGTGCAGTTGTAAAAACCAAAGAAAAAGATTTTTATGCCGGTTATGTTTTCAACAGCATTATTTTTAATAATTGGAAACAAGAAGCATTGCAACAAAAAAATGTGTACGTTTTATTACAACATTTTAAAGGCTGGTTAATTGAAACTGATAAAGATGTTTTTAATGATAACATTGCAACCTTTATGGATTTTAGAGTGAACCAAAACGCGGGTACAACTTTCGTTTATGTTTTGCCCATTGCAAAAAATAAAGCACTTATTGAATACACTTTATTTTCTGAAAAAGTGTTGCAACAAAGCGATTACAATAAAGCGCTTGAAAATTATATTCAATCATTTCTCAACATAAAAAAATATACAATTGCGCATGAAGAATTTGGCGTTATTCCAATGACGAATTATGCTTTCAATAAAGGCGACAATAAAATAATAAATATTGGAACAGCAGGCGGCCAAACAAAAGCAAGCAGCGGTTATACTTTTCAGTTTATACAAAAACATGCTGCAAAAATTATTGACGCACTTATTCAAAACAAAAATCCATTATTAAAAGAAACATTTTTTGAAAAGCGTTTTCATTTATACGATAGCATTTTACTAAATGTATTATATCATAAAAAAATAAATGGCGATAAATTATTTGCGCAACTGTTTAAGAAAAACAAACCGCAAACCATTTTAAGATTTTTAGATAATGAAACCAGCCTTAATGAAGAATTACAAATAATGAACAGCGTTTCACTTAAAACATTTTTACCCGCAGCTTTAAAGCAATTATTTTAAGCGCTTTTTTTATTAGTTGCAAGAAAGGAAAATTAACTATTTATATTTTTACAACAATGTTGCAAATATGAAATTGCACTAATTTTGCACTCTGTGAATTTCAGATATAATTCATATTGTAAAAAAGTTTGCGCTGCATTTTTCATGTCGCTGTTTGTGTTTATATACACAGTAAAGGCATTTCATACGCATGATTTTTCTTTTACTTCTGCAAATGATTTTAATAGTAAAAATGCAACCAATTTAAAAGCTTTTTTTTATTGCGCTATTTGCGATTTTCAACTTGCAAAACACAGTGACGCAGAAACTGCTGTAATAAATATTTCGACACCGGTACATTTTATTATAACCTGTTATCATTTTGTATTACCAACTTCAACGGCAATCTCCGTTGTCTCATCTGTAAGAGGCCCGCCAGCATTTTACTGCTAACCACATTAACAGGAATTATTTCCTGATCGCATTTTTTACGCTATCTATTAAGATTGATTGCCATAATCATCTAAAAATTTTTTACATAATGAATTATTTGCTAAAAGGTATTCTAACAAGAATATTTTATATACTTGTTCTATGTTTTTTAATTGTTCAGGCCAATGCGCAGGCAGACAATCCTTCATCAAACAACAACACTTCCCGCAAAACAAATTATTCGCTTGCAGGAAAAATTACTGATGCTAAAACCGGCACTACTTTGCCTGGCGCAACTATTATTATACACGATTTAAATAAAGGAACTATTTCAAAAGCTGATGGAAGTTATCAAATCAATAATATTCCTTCAGGAAAATACCTTGTTGAAGTTTCGTATGTTGGTTATGCATCAAATGTGCAAACAGTTGATATAAGAGAAACGGAAAAACAAAATTTTACTTTAGATCAAACTGCAGTAGAACAGGAAGCGGTAACGGTAACAGGTGTTTCATCAGTTACAAGAATTAAGCAAAACCCGCAGCCTGTAAGTGTAGTTAAACGCCAGGATTTTTTAAATGCATCTGCTACAAATACTATTGATGCATTAACAAAATTAGTTCCTGGTGTAAACGCTGTAAGTACCGGCCCGGCAATTTCAAAACCGTTCATTCGCGGGTTGGGTTATAACCGTGTGCTTACTATAAATGATGGCGTAAGGCAGGAAGGGCAACAATGGGGCGATGAACATGGAATTGAAATAGATGATTACAGTGTTCAGCGTGTTGAAGTATTAAAAGGACCTGCATCATTAATATATGGAAGCGACGCTATTGCCGGTGTTATTAATATTCAATCGCAGGTGCCTGCACCCGAAGGAACAATGAAAGTAAATTTTTTAAGCGAATACCAAACCAATAATGCGTTGCGTGGTTTTTATGGCAACATTGGTGGTACAAAAAATGGTTTTAGCTGGAATGCTTATGGCACATATAAAGGCGCGCAAGATTATAGAAATAATTATGATGGCTACGTTTTCAACTCAAAATTTTATAATAAAGATTTTGGCGGAATGATTGGCTATGGCGGTAATTGGGGGCACAGCCATTTATTGGTTAGTAATTATGATCAGCATCTTGGTATTGTTGAAGGCAACCGCGACAGCGCAACAGGCCAGTTTATAAAAGCATTGCCAAACGGCGAAGAAGCAATCGCTACAAATGATGATTTTAAATCCATAGCAAATGAAATCCCTTTTCAGCACATTCGCCACTTTAAAATAACATCTGATAATAATTTTAAAATTGGAGGAAGCAGCGCAGATGTTGTAATTGGCTACCAGCATAATCAACGCCAGGAATTTGGCAATGCAGATGATCCGTCAACACCAAATGCGTGGTTTAATTTGCAAACATTAGATTATGCGGTGCGCTGGCATTTTCCATACATCAGCAATTTTAAAACAACAATTGGTATTACGGGCATGTATCAAACCAATCAGAATAAAGCAGAAGAAGTATTAATACCAGCTTATCATTTATTTGATATCGGCGGGTTTGTTTTTACGCAATATTCAAAAAATAAATTTACTGTAAGCGGTGGCGTAAGGTATGATACAAGGCATGATATTGGCGATGCATTAAATATTGGCGGCGCTCAAAAGTTCTCTGGTTTCACAAAAAATTTCTCAAACATTTCAGGCAGTGCAGGTGTAAGTTATGAAGCAACAAAAGCGCTTGCATTTAAAGCAAATATTGCCAGAGGTTTTCGTGCACCGAATTTTGCAGAGTTGGCAAGCAATGGCGCGCACGAAGGCACCAACCGTTACGAGATTGGTAATAATAATTTACAATCTGAAGTTAGTTTGCAAGGCGATGTGGGTGTTGAATTAACTACTGAACATGTTTCGCTTGATGCAAGTGTATTTTATAATCATATCTCGCATTTTATTTTTTATGAAAAAGTACAAAACAATGCGGGCGGAGATTCTGTGTTAATTGACCCTGAAACGGGCAACCAGTTAGATGTATATAAATTTGCACAGCAAAGCGCAAATTTGTATGGCGCAGAATTTAGTTTGGATGTTCATCCACATCCGTTGGATTGGTTGCATTTTAAAAACGTTTTTTCTTATACACGCGGAAAATTTTCTCAATCAATTGATGGGTCGGATAATATTCCATTTATTCCTTCTGCACGTTTAATAACTTCTCTTGGTGTAGATTTTTTGCGCAAAGGCAGTGTCATCCGTAATTTATATGCAGGTATTGAAAGTGATTACAATTTCAATCAAAGCCATCCTTTTACAGCTTATAATACTGAAACAGCAACCCCCGGTTACTGGTTAGTTGGCGCAAACATTTCTGCTGATATTTTAAGCAAAGGCAAAACCATTTGCACGCTTAGTATAACAGGCGAAAATCTTGGCAATATTGCTTACCAAAACAGTTTAAGCCGCTTTAAATATTTAGCTGAAAATAATGCAACAGGCAGGCAAGGTGTATTTAATGAAGGCAGAAATTTTGGAATTAAATTAAACGTACCGTTGAGTTTTAATTATTAAAACCAATAGCATTTATCAGCAATATCTATTGAATGATGTTGCCGCATGCATCTCAATCGCGTTTTCTAAAAACTGCAAAAAGAATTATAATAATTATAATTACAATTACAACTCCTACCCAAACACCTGCAGAAAAAATAGTTCCAATTGCCTGGCATGAGCTAAGTAGTATTGATAAGAAGATAACCGCTAAAAAAGGCTTGATGATAGACATTGATAAAGTATTTTTTGAATTACATAAAGAGTTGCAAGAGCAACTCTTTATGTAAAAATTATTAATCTTCTTCTTCAGAAGCTGCCTGATAGTTAACATCAGATTCAGCAATTTCTGTTAGTAGTTTATCTGTTTCTTTTTCTTCTTCCAATGTTTGCTTTAATAAATCAGCTACTTCATTTAATCCTAAAGTAACAGCTAATTGCGCAAGGCCGCCGTAAGTAGAAATTTCATAATGTTCCACTTTTTGTGCGGCAAGTATTAAACCTACATCGCGTGTTGCTGTTCCTTTCTCAGTTTCTTCAATAATGCCTTTTCCTTCTTCAATAATGCCAGCCATAGCATCGCATTTTTTTGCCTGTGCTTTTTTACCTAATTTTTCAAAAGCTTCTTCAAGCCTTTGTACATGATTTTTTGATTGTTGCAAATGATCTTCAAAAGCCTGCTGTAATTTTTCTGAAGTTGCCGCCTTCTTCATTTTAGGCAGCGTGGTAACAATATGTTTTTCTGCCCAGTAAATGTCTTTTAATTCGTCTTCAAAAAAACTCTTAAGCATTGAATCGCCTGAAGCAATACCAGCAGTATAATTCTTTGCTGCTTTTGTTTTTTGTTTTGAGTTTGAGTTTGCCATAATAAATGTTTTTGATATAGTACATCAATTTAATGCCAGTTTTAAAAATGGATAATTTATAAACACTTCCTCTTCTAAAAAAGTAATAATGTAAACGATCAGCTTTTATTTGCGGAAATTATTTAACAAAGCGAGGAAAAAAATGAGTAGATAAATTATCAATCCAAACTTACAATCCCAATTTTTTATTATAGCGTATAACATCCCAATAGTCTTTTCCGTAAGCAACAAGTATTTCACTGCCTTTATCAATATCAGTAGTTGCTATTATAAACACTTCATTGTTTTCAACCTCGTACCTGCAGTTATTTCTCAGCCCTTTTATTTTAGTAATGCCTTTTGCATCGTTGGCATATCTTCCCAACGATTTTATATAATTTTTTCCGTCTATTACACGGTTGCGGTTAATATAAAAAATATAGCCGTTAAAAGTTGTTTGCTGCTGCACTTTTTTCCAGGTAGTAATTTTCCCCTTGTATACAATTATTCTTGCGCCCTTAGCAATAAATTTCTTTGTAAATAATCCTTTGCCAGACCCGGGAATAGTTGATTTTTTAACTGCTAATTGTTTTTGAAGTAATATCATAAATTATAAAATAATTCGATCATTTTTATAAAGCGACTGGTTAAAACTATTCAGAAAATCTTATGACTTGAAATATAAATTTTATGCCGAAGCTGTTTTGTATGATGACGTTCAATGCAACCGCAACAAAAGAACTGTTACCTGTAGCCTTGCGCCTGCAATTGAAACAACTCTGCATATCTTCCATTTAATGCAAGCAGTTCTTCGTGGCTTCCTATTTCAAGCAACGTGCCTTTATCTAAAACAAGAATCCTGTTTGCCATACGCACTGTAGAAAACCGATGCGAGATCAACACTGC
>JBDUEO010000183.1:0-6591 GCA_040002335.1 Parafilimonas sp.
GAAAGATGCTTTTTGAATATTTGCTGTTGGTGTTTTATAAATAGAAACAGGTTTATAATCTTTTAATAAAAGATCGTCTGCATTTTGTGCGAACGAATGAGAATTGAATAGAGCAAGGATAAATATGATAGCCAGTTTACGCATTTGTAACAATTTTAAATTTTATGCAAAGTCATTCACGTTTCCTGATTAACGATTCACGCATTTATAACTTTTAATTTTTTTACAATTAATTCTTTCACTTCATCAATCGCTTTTGGAAATATTTTTCTAAGATCTATTTCATCGTTATCAGCGAGCAACGATTGCAATTTTTTCATGAACGCATTTTTTGTTTCTGTTGCCAGATTTATTTTGCTAATGCCGCAACGAATTGCTTCCTGTAACTGATCATCAGGAATGCCACTGCTACCGTGCAATACAAGCGCACACTGCGTTACAGCACGAATTTCTATTAATCTATCTAAACGCAGCTTTGGTGTTTCTTTATAAAAACCATGCGCATTACCAATAGCAACTGCCAAAGCATTTATACCTGTTGACTCAACAAAATTCTTTGCATCTTCTGCACTTGTTGGTTCAATAGTTTGTGATTGATTCAGCTTCGCGATATAACCTAATTCCGCTTCAACATTTGCATTATAATTTGCTGCAATTTTTACAGCTTCTTTTGTGATGCGCACATTTTCTTCAAACGATTTTTCGCTTGCATCAATCATCACGCTGTCAAAACCTGCATCCAAACATTTTTGTACAACGTTAATACTGCCTCCATGATCAAGATGCACCCAACCTTCAACATTAAATTCTTTTATCATTGCTCTTGCCATTGCAATAGCAGGTTCAATTCCTAAATAATGCAAAGAGCTTTCACTTAATTGTAATATCAAATTGCTGTTGGTTTCTTTCGCTGCCAGCAATAAACCTTTCAGCGTTTCAAAATTGTAAAAATTAACTGCGAGCAATGCTTTGCCTTGTTTGGTAAAGTCTGCAAGCTTTTCTTTCATCGTCATTGTATCGTATAATTAAATTTTTTCGTGTTGTAAACCTGACAGGTTTTTCAATCAGGATAATTGTTATAGCTTAAAGAAACCTGTCAGGTTTTATTTAAGTTTCTTTCACCATTATTTTAAACTGAAATTAAATTTTTCCTGCGCAATTTTTTTAACTGTATCAAAATCTTTAAATGCGGTTGTGCCGCCTTTAGCTGTTGTATTAACAGCACCGCAAACAGCGCCATATTCAGCGCATTCTTTTAAAGATTTTTTTTGAATGAATTGACTGATAAATCCAGCGTTAAAACTATCGCCTGCGCCAATGGCATCAGCAAAATCGTGATTCATAAATGCAGGTTGCTCAATTATTTCATCTTTATAAAAAATAGTTGCACCTTCCGTACTGTTTTTTATAACAATAATGTTTGAAAACGCTTTTATAGCATTTATCACATCATGTTTTGATGATTGTTGCGAGATGTTTTTTAGCTCTTCAATGTTTGGAAGAAATACATCAACATTCGGTAACAAATTTTTCCAGTCGCAATCCCATTTTTCTGCAGGATCCCATTGCGGATCTAATGATGTTGTTAAACCAAAATCTTTTGCTCTCTTAAATAAATCAACAAGACCAGGCTTTAATGCAGGTTGTAAAAAAACAGAACTTACATGAAGATGTTGTGCTTGCTGCAACATCTCATCTGTTATATCATTTTGTTTAAGCTCATTCATTGCTCCGGGATATGTTACCATCGCTCTATCCTGGTTAAAATTAAATGCAACCGTTATTCCTGTTCCTGATGTTTTACTACGTATAATATTTTCTGTATGTACATTTTTTAAAGCAAGGTCATTTAATATTTTATCGCCAAAACTATCATTACCAATACAACCGCAATAGTTTACTGAAACGCTTAGTGTGCTTAGGTTTGAGGCGAAGATGGCAGAACTGCTGCCTAAAGTGTACATCATTTCGGCAGCCATAATTTCTTTACCAATAACAGGAAACTGATCGAGTTTATCAAGTATCAGGTCAATGTTTAATTCGCCTGCCACGAGTACATCAAATTTTTTTTTCTGCACGATTATTATAAGTAAAAAGTGAAAATTAAAAAATCAAAAACGGTTCATTAAAACTTAACTGATCATCCATTTCATCCCTCAAAATTCATCATTGATTTATGTACTTCAGCAGGATAAATATGTACGCCTTTTACTACCCTTGAAATAGAACCATTTACTGAAGGTGCATCAGGCATTAAACCAAGTTGAAGGCTTTTGTAAAAACCAAGTAACTGGCCTGCAAGTATTGCACAAACCGGTAAAAAATCTTCGTCAATTTTTTCTGCCGTTATGCCAAAACTAATTTGTGTATCTACATTATTTATTGCTTTATGGCCTTCACTTATTCCCACGCATAACATTGCATTATTGCCTTCGTTCATTGCATTTGTTAAGTCTTCTTCATATTGATGTACATATTCATTATTACTAAAGAAATATACCACTAAAGTATCTTCGTTTATTACTGCTTTTGGCCCGTGGCGAAGACCTAAATACGTGTCTTCTTTACAAATAATTTTTCCATCAGTAAGTTCCTGTAACTTAAGCGCAGCTTCTGTTGCAGTACCAAATAAACTTCCGGAGCCAAGAAATACAGCACGCTTAAAATCTTTTTCAGCAATATCTTTTAACGTTGATGCATCATTCAATAAAATATTTTCTGCGGCTTGTGTAATTAATTCCAGTTGTTCTTTTATTTTTTGTTTTTGATTAATGTATGCCATCATTAAACCCGTTAATAACATGCTTGAATAACTGCCTGTCATTGCAAGGCTTTTGTCATTCGCAGCTTCAGGTAAAACAAAAACATAAGTTGGGTTTGATGAAATGCATTGCGCAAGTGCGCCATCTTTATCACACGTAATAATAAGATGAAAACATTTTTTTGAAAACTGATCTGCCAGCTCAAGCACAGCGCAGCTTTCCGGGCTGTTGCCACTTCTTGCAAAAGAAATAATTAATGGTGTTTGATGTTGATTAAAATAATCCTGCGGATGCGAAACAATATCTGTTGTTGCAATTGCCTGAGTAATAATTTTTGTGTTGCGAAAAAAACAACCACGAAGCGATAAACCAATAAATGCGCTGGTGCCTGCACCGGTTAAAATAATATTATCAATGGATGCATAAGCGGTGTTCAAAAAAATTTCAATATCATTTGCGGCATTAAAAAAATGTTCTGCAGTGCAGTGCCAGAGTTTTGGCTGGCCCACAATTTCAGTGGCAGTATGCAGAGCGCCTTTCTTTATTAAATAGCCATCAGTAAACGTAAGCAGGTGCATAAACACAATTTTATAAAACAAAAATAATAGTTATGTAATTACTTTCAAAATCTTTCATTTTTCTTCAAAATCTTATTTTTTTATTTTAAAACATTACATTTGATTTCAAATTTTTAAAAACTTTCAATTATCTGCTATGAACATCAAACACAATTACCGCTTATTTATTGTTACTTTTTTACTGATGTTTTGCCTGTTATCTCTGCAAACATTTGCCACAACATATTATGTAAATGCGGCAACGGGTAACGACGCTAACACAGGCACTTCGTCATCAAATGCATTATTAACTATTCAAAAAGCTTTGGATAAAGCTTCATCACCCGGCGATATAATTTTAGTGGCGCCAGGTATATACAAACAAAATCTTACCTGGAAATTTTCAGGAACAACCGCATCAAAAATTACTTTACAAAAAAATGGCAGCGGAATTGTTTACGTAAAATCAACCGATGCATCTGCAAACCCTGTTTTGCAAATTGCTAACTTCAGCAACATCATTATTGATGGTTTAACGATTACAAGAGACAACGCAAAAAATAATGCGCAGGGCATTCTTATAAATTCAAGCGGCAGCGCAACCATGCAAAACATCGAAGTAAAAAATTGTGTATTTACCGGTATTAACTGGAGCACCAACCCAAACATAAAACCAAAAACAAGTCAGAATTCGCAGCCGTTTATTGTGTATGGAAGAAGCAGTGTTGCCATTCAAAACATCAGCATACACGATTGTGATTTCAATAATAACATTACAGGTCAAAGTGAAATATGTTCTTTCAATTCTAATATTGATGGCTTTAGTGCAATGAATAATGTGCTGCATGATAATACCAACATTGCAATTGATGTAATTGGATTTGAGGGTGAGAACAGCAACACAAGTATTGACCAGGCGAGAAACGGAACGATTGCAAATAATACTTTTTATGAAAATCAAAGTCCGTATGCAGAAGGTGCGAGTATTTATGTTGATGGCGGAAAATCTGTATTGATTGAACGCAACTTAATTCATGATGGCGATTATGGAATTGAAATAAGCGCCGAGAATGATCCTTCATCTATTCAATATGAAACGCAGGATATTACAGTGCGTAATAATCTTATTTATAACTGCAGAAGCGCAGGTTTAAAAATTGGAAATTATAAAGGCAAACTGCAAAATGCTTTAGTAGTAAACAACAGTTGTTTTTATAATAACCGTGGTGGTAAAAGAGATGGCGATGCAAGTGGTACAAGTGCAAAATTTTCTGCATGGGCAGAAATGGTGATAGATAATATGCAGGATGTAAATATTAATGATAATATTTTTTATGCGCGTTCATCAAATACAGCCATGATAAATTCTGATGCGAATGCGTTAATTACAAACCTTACTATAAATTATAATCAGTGGTATTGTAAAGGCAATGCCACAGGCACAGGACTAACATTTCAATTTAAAATTAACGGCACAAATCATAATTATAATTCTTATGCAAATTATGTTGCGACCAATACTTTTGGTTTTGATCAGCAATCTAAATACGGTAATCCATTATTTGTGAATGAAGGTATTAGCGGCAGTAATGCAGTAAATCCTGATCTGCATATTCAAACTGGTTCGCCATGTGTTGGCGCCGGCGATCCATCTGCTGTAATTGGCGCTGCACGCGGATCCTGGGGCACAACAGATTATTTTGGCAACAACCGGAAAGTAGGAACAATCGATATTGGTGCGCACGAATTAGCTACGGGAAATATTAAAAATGATAAAACGGTAATCATCATAAAGTCATTTAATGTTTCACCAAATCCTGCCACAAATTTTGTTACTATTAATAAGATAAAAGGCGATTGTATAATTACGGTAACTAATGTAGCCGGTAAAAATTTTATTACGCGCCCGGTAAATATTGATGGTGATTATAAGCTTGATATCAGTAATTTAAAAAGCGGCTTATATGTGATAACGATCAGCAATAAAGATGTGGTTCAGTCTGCAAAGTTTTACAAACAATAATTATGGTTTTATAATTCATCATTGTTTGTAATATCTTTATTAGTGAAACAATCACAATAATGCCGGAACGAAAAGAAAGATTTACTGTATCAAGAAGAAAAAAAATACTTGAGCATTTAAAAGAAGCGGGTGAAGTATTGGTTACGGGTTTAAGCAAAGAATTTAGTGTAAGTGAAGTAACTATTCGCAACGACCTGGAACATCTTGAAAAGAAAAATTTATTAGTGCGTGCAAGAGGTGGCGCCATTCATACAGAAAATCATGTTGGCATTGACCAGCGCATTGCCGAGAAACATAAAATACATTCAGAACAAAAGGCAGCCATTGGTAAAATGGCTGCTTCTTTAATTAATGATGGCGAAACAATTATTATTGACAGCGGTACAACTACCGCAGAAATTGTGAAGCATCTTAGCCAGGTTAAATATTTAAATGTTGTTACCAATGCGTTGAACATTTCTAATTTGCTGTTATCGTATGCAAATATTAATGTTATAATTCCAGGTGGATATTTGCGTCAAAATTCAATGAGCCTTGTGGGGCCGCTGGCTGAAAAAAACCTGCGTAATTTTTTTGTTGACAAAGTGTTTTTAAGCACTGATGGGTTTGATACCAAACAAGGAATATTTACGCCAAACATTGATGAGGCGCATTTGAATGGTATTATGATTGAGATTGCTAAAGAAGTAATACTGGTTACAGACAGCAGCAAGTTTAAAAGAAAAAGCCTTGCCTTTATTTGCGGGCTTGATAAAATAAAAAAAGTAATTACCGACCGCGGAATTCCTGATGATGATAAGAAGCGCTTGGAAGAAGCTGGCGTAGAAGTGCTGATTGCGGATTAGATTATAAATGCATCCTCATTCACTCAACAATACAATTGCCACAGCAGCTAAAATCAATCCTATCAACAATACTATGCCGGGCATTACAGCATAAATAATTAAAGAAATAATAATTGTAATTACCGGCGAAAGCCCTGTAAGCGGAACCACAACAATTGCTTTTCCATATCGTAAAGCATATACTAACGTAAGCGCACCAATGGAATTTAATATCTGAATAATAAAGGCAAGATATGGGCCTTTAAAACCCCAGTTTATGGGTTGCGAAAAATCTGTCATCCATATTGCAAAAGGCGATAAAGCCAATGCTCCTATGGTCATATACATAAATATGCTTTCAGCTTTCATGGTGTTGTTGCTAAACTTCATAACATACGCCTGCAAGCCCCACATTACAAAAACAA
>JBDUEO010000184.1:0-6577 GCA_040002335.1 Parafilimonas sp.
CGTTAGGCAAGAAAAATATTTTTGATGTGTATATCGGCGCAGAAAATCTTACAAACTATTATCAGAAAAATGCCATCATTGCTGCAGATGAACCTTTCAGTAAATACTTTGATGCATCTATGATCTGGGGACCAATAACCGGCAGAATGTTTTATGGCGGATTAAGATTCAGAATAAAATAATAATCATTCTTGCTTCGATTAAATTGCAACTGAACAATCTATTGCATTGAATATTTATCAGCATCATTCAACTAAACATTAGTTTCGCTTCCATTTAAATGAAGGCATTCAAAATGGAATCAACCGGATGGTCTTACCGAAAAAAAGTTTTAATCCTTATCGCTGCAATTGCAATTTTCAGATTGATCATCGCCTTCACTGTTCAGTTAGGCAACGATGAATCTTATTACTGGTTATACAGCCAGCACCTCAAATTAAATTATTTTGATCATCCGCCAATGGTTGCTTTTTTAATAAGAGCAACCACTTTAAATCTATGGCTGCAGAACCCGGGTTTTATAAGATTAGGAAGTGTGTTGAGCTGTTGCGCCGCAACATGGTTTATGTATAAATGTGTTGCGCAATTAAGTAATGAACGGGCAGGTTTTTTTGCAGCGTGTTTATACAATGCATCATTTTATGCAGGCGTAACGGCGGGTATTTTTATTATGCCGGATTCATCTGAAATGGCATTTTGGGCGTTAAGTTTATATGCATTAGTGCTAATAACGCAACAGGAAAATAAATGGAAATACTGGTTGCTGTTTGGCATTGCTGCCGGCCTTTGTATTATGAGCAAATTGCATGGTTTGTATTTGTGGGTTGGCGTGGGTTGCTACACATTATTGTATAAACGAAAATGGCTGGCCAATATAAAATTATACACCGCGCTTGCTATCAGTATTATTATTTGTTTGCCGATTTTATTCTGGAATATCAAATACAATTTCATTACCTACAAATTTGATGGAGCAAGAATTGATATTGAAGGTGCAACGCATAACTGGCACTATTTACTGAATGAATTAGGTGCGCAGTTCTTTATAAATAATCCTGTAAATGTTGTGTTTATCGTAATAGGATTGTTCGCTTTGCGCAAACGTTTTTTGCCACGTTTGCCTGCTTTAACCATTTTCAATTTTACCGGTATTTTATTGGCACTTACATTAATTATAATTTCAATTTACAAGCAAACTTTGCCGCACTGGAGCGGGCCTGCTTATATTTCGCTGTTGCCGGTTGCAGCAATATATCTTGATAAAAGAACAAAAAATAATTCACCATTTTTTGTGCGCCTGAGTTTATCGTTACATGTTTTTGTTTTGATCACCATTTCATTCATCATTTACTTTTATCCCGGCAATTTTGGTGTGCCATCGGGCAAATATGTTGGTTTAAATGATATAAGCCTGGACATGTATGGATGGAAACAAGCGGGCGAAAAATTTGATAGTATTTATACAAGTTATCGCCAACAAAATTTAATACCTGCAAACACGCCGGTTATTTGTTATAAATGGTGGGGCGCGCATATTGAATATCATTTTTGCCGGCCATTAAATATTAAAATGATCGGCCTTGGCAGCATGATGGATTTGCATGAATATATGTGGATGAATAACCTTAGAAAAGATTCCGTAAACATGCAACAGGCATTTTGCATTATACCTTCCGATGAATTTTACAACGTTGCAAAAGCGTATAAAAATTACTATGCGCATGTTGACAGCGTTACCAGTATTCAACTGTTTCGCGGCAATAAACCGGCGCATAATTTTTATGTATATCACCTTTCCGGCTTTAAAGGAAATGTGCCCGTGATAAATAAATAAATTATTTTTTTTGTTACCAGCTTTTGTACTTCGTGGCATCTTCGTTGCGTCGCATCACTTGTACAGTTGATTTTTCATGGCAGCAATTCATTTCATCATTACCGTTTCAATTTTTTAAAAACAGAGTGGCACAGTATTAGCAATTTCATTAGCATAAAAATTTAATTATGGCAAATCAAAAAGACCAGCATCCCGAAACAAAAAGCAATAAGGAAACCGGCGACGATAATGGTTTCTTTACTGACGATAATAATAAATTGCAAACAAAAGAAGAGTACGAAGAAGACAAAGGCAACCATCCTGGCAAAGATGAAAAAGTTGTTCCACTTTCACCAAGCACTTCCGAAACACTTGGCGATAAGATTACTGTAAATTCAGATAATGAAGATATGGTAACGCCCGTAAAAGACGATAATCCTGATTCGTATAATAACGAAGACGACCAGGCGCATTAATTATTTAACGCCGTTATTGTCATCCCACCAGCCTTTCATTTTTCTTATATAAAGAATTTGGCCGGTATGGTAAGCATTGTGTGTACCAATATGTGCAACGGTTGATGCAATTTTTGATAATTCTTTATCATCAGCATTTTCAACAAAAACCTCAAGCGCAGTTAAAACACTGTCCAGTCTTTGTGTTGTTGCAGCCCACGATGCATCATCAACAGGACTAAATGTTTCTTTGTTATCACCATTAAATGCATCTGGTTTTATTCCTTTAAAATTGTCAAGGCTTTGTTTGTCCCAAAATATTAAATGTGTTGTTAGTTGTGCAATTGAATGATTTTCGCTGCTGTCTTTCCAGTTAGCCTGTTCAGCAGTTAAACCCGCAACAGCAAGTGTTGGCGGCACAAACCAGTCTTTTTGATTGTGCGTTGTTTTAAGTTGCTCTAATAAAATTGATCTTAATGTTGGCGTTGAATCTTTCTGTGCATTGGATGTATAAACAATTAATGCAAGGCATACACTTAAAAAATATTTCATAATGCAGATTTTAAATTGATAATAATGAAATGAAATTATGCAAATCACTCATACCAATTAAAACCTGCGCTGCATTTTATACGAACGGCATTTATCAACCCACCAACGTTAATTAATGTGTGATGTTGTATCACTGTTTATTTCAGCAGCTTGCGGTGGCGGTGCCGATAGTTGTTGTAATTCTTTTTTCTCTGTATCATTCTTTAAATACATTTCTATAACGCCATACTTTCCTTTATCTCCATATTTATCAGTAGCATCTTTGTCTTTCAAAACATAAAGGCTCTCAATAGTCTTTGGCTCAATATTCTTCATCTCTTCCTCTTTAATAATTTTTCCGTTCAAAACATACAAAGGCCGCGGAACGTTTTTATTTGACTTTATAGCTGTGCTGTCAACAGCAAAACTAACCGGAGTTGAAGGAGATTTAATTGCGTTCTCTTTATGTTGAACAGGCGTTGTATCATCAACAGTTTTCAGTTGATATAAATTTGTTGTATCAACTTTATTATTTGCATACATAGCAATTCCCTGCAAAATATTTTTCGCCATTAATTCAATCTTTGCATCATCTTTTAAAATGGCCGCATCGCTTGCGTTTGTTATATAGCCGCATTCAATTAAGGCTGAAGGAATTTTACTATTATCCATTACCCATATTCCAGCATTTCGAGTGTTCAATGCAGATGCAGGCTTAAAATCAGCGTTCATATTTTCAAGAATTGATGAACCTAAAACCTGGCTTTGTTGCAATAAATTTTTGTTTCTTTCAGATACATAAACTTCCACTCCAGATTTTTCAGCTTGCTCATCTTTAAGTGCTGAACTAATGTGTATTGAAATAAATGCATTTGCATTTTGAGCATTTGCAAATTCTGATTTTTCCGGCGGCGACATAAAGACATCATTATCTCTTGTAAGAATTACATCAATTCCATATTGAGATGATAACGCTTTTATTTTTTCAGCAATTTTTAAAGTAGCATCTTTTTCATACAAACCGTTTCCTAATGCGCCATAATCTTTTCCGCCGTGGCCTGCATCAACAACAAGCTTAAATGACGCGGATGTTTTTATTACCGTATGGTTTATTTCATTATTTACGGTAAAAGAAAAAAGCGTAATTACAATGGCAAGCAAAGGCAAAACCATTAACCTTCTTGCGTAACTGAATTGTGGTTTTTGTGATGTGGTAAGCATAGTTAATCTTCTTTTAATTGGTGAATAAAATATGGATTGCGCAGGCAGAAATTGAAACTTTCCGTATTGCGAAGCCAGTAACATTTTTGCAAATGCTGATGCATCGTTTTCACCGATGGCTTTTTCATCAGCAATAAATTCATGTATTAAAAACAACTCTTTTTTTATAAGCCAGAAAAAAGGGTTTATCCAGTAAAAGCAAAGCAACGTTTGTATAAAAATTTTATCCCAGCTATGCTTTTGTTTAATGTGCGTTATTTCATGCTGAAGAATTTGTTTGCCTGTTTCATGCTGCAGTGAAATATCATTCCGCCAAAAAATATTTTTTAAAAATGAGAATGGTGCCTGCTGAATATCAGTATTTATAAAATCAAATTCGGTTGTTTTATTTACAGCATATTTTTTCTTAATGCTATAAATTTTTATAATGCTGAAGCATAGCAGTATTATCATAACCGCACTTATAACAGCAACAGCAAATAATAATAATTGCTCATAATCCACAGCTTTATTCGCACCAATAATTATATCTTCTTCGCCATGTGCATTTATAATATTTAATAAATGAATTGTTTGTGAAGAGTGGCCTGAAAAATTGAACAATTGCAAATGAAGCAACGGCAACAACACACTTAAGAAAAGGGCTGATAAAAGATAAAAGCGGTTGTAATAATGAAACCGTTTATTGCGCAATGCAAGCCAGTAATACGTTACAAGCACACTGCTGCAAACAATTACTTTCAACAAATAAATAAAAAGTATTTGTGCCATATTATTTCTTTTTTAATTGTTGTAATAAAAGCTCAAGCTCTTCAACACTTAATTTATTTTCTTCTACCAAAAAAGAAACTGCTTTACTAAATGAACCGCCAAAATATCCTTTCACCAAACTATTCATTGTATTTTTTGAATAAGCCGGCTTACTTACAACAGCCGAATATTCATTCATTCTTCCAAACGTTTCAGTGGTAACAAATTTTTTATCAATCAAAATTTTTAAAAGCGTTGCCACCGTATTTGAATGTGGTTTCGGGTTTGGCATTCCTTCTACAATATCTTTTAAAAACCCTTTTTCAATCTTCCACAAAACCTGCATTACCTGTTCTTCTGCTTTGGTTAATGTTTTTATATGCATATAACTAAAAGTTTAGTCAAACATAAAACTAATTATTTAGTTATACAACTATTTTTTTAGTTAATACTTTTGTAATGCTGCGAAACCGGCATTTTAATTCAATAGTATTTTTATTTTTACTTTTGTTATCTGCCAAAGCAGAATTTTAAATTAATATTTCATGTTTGAACCCGTTGTTACAGTTAGCAATGCTAATATTTACCAGGGCGAAAGCCTTATTTTAAGTGATGTGAATTTTATGGTTGACCGTGGCGAGTTTGTGTACCTCGTTGGAAAAACAGGAACAGGCAAAAGCAGCCTTTTAAAAACGCTTTACGGGGAACTTACAATAAAAGAAGGCGACGCTTCTGTTGCAGGTTATGACTTGCGAAAAATGAACTGGAAAAAAGTCCCGTTTTTGCGCCGCAATCTTGGCGTAGTGTTTCAGGATTTTCAATTGCTTACAGATAGAAATGTGAATGAAAATTTACGTTTTGTTTTAAAAGCAACCGGGTGGAAGGATGATAAATTGGTGGCTGAAAAAATTGCGGATGTACTGGATAAAGTGGGCTTGAAAAGTAAAGGTTTTAAAATGACTTTTGAGTTAAGCGGTGGCGAACAACAACGTGTGGACATTGCAAGGGCATTACTTAATTCACCAAAATTAATATTGGCAGATGAACCAACAGGAAACCTTGATCCTGAAACCAGCGACGAAATAATGCAGTTACTTATTAATATTTGCAAAGATTACGGCACCGCAATTATAATGGCAACGCATGATTTTATTGTTATCAGCAAGTATCCTTCACGCATGCTGAAAACAGAAAGAGGAAAAGTTTTTGACAGCGCAGTTGCTGAAGTATAGGAAGTAGTTCAAGAGTTTACATGTTCACGTGTTCAAATGTTTAACAACCTGTAAACGCGTGAACTTTTAAACATAATCTTTCCAAATCCATTGCACAATTTGTTTCGCGTTCTCTTTATTTGAAAATTCGGTTTGTAAAAATTGTATTCTGTAATCTTTTTCCGCTGCGGTAAAGGGCTGATGATATAAGAGCTGTATGCGTTCTTTAAATTCATTAGCAGTATCAACAATATGACATAAATTTTTAAAAGATGTTTCTGCAATCATTGAATTGTTGGCAACGCAATGCCTGCCATTATACAACGCATTCAGCAATTTTATTTTTATACCTGTAGTATTAAAAGAAGGCAACACATGTATATGCGCTTTTAAAATAATTTCGTGCATTTGTGCTTCACCGGGATTTGCGATAAGGCTTGCATTTGCATATTTTTTTATCGCCGCAATAATTTTTTTTGAAGGATTTTTTCCCGCAATCACTAAAGGAATGTCAAGATCTTTAAAAACGTTTTTCAGCAACCACAATATGGCATATTCATTTTCTTCTATTTCAAGATTGCCATGATACAAACAAT
>JBDUEO010000185.1:0-6518 GCA_040002335.1 Parafilimonas sp.
GGGAAGAAGTTTTTTGGATAAGCCTTT
Source organism: Parafilimonas sp. (assembly GCA_040002335.1). Lineage (GTDB taxonomy): Bacteria > Bacteroidota > Bacteroidia > Chitinophagales > Chitinophagaceae > Parafilimonas. The sequence goes on from JBDUEO010000185.1 coordinate 28, forward strand.
GCCGCAGTTTTGGAATGAAAGTAAATGCAGATGCTTTTGAAGCAATTGCCAAAACAATTACCGTACACCTGCTTGCAAAACATAAAAATTCAATTCAGCAATTAGAAGCTTTATTGTTGGGCCAGGCTGCTTTGCTAAACGAAAATTTTGAAGATGATTATGCCATCATGCTGCAAAAGGAATATGCATTTCTTTCAAAAAAATATGCATTAGATCAATTAAATAAAGCGCCCGCATTTTTACGTATGCGCCCATCAAATTTTCCAACAGTGCGTTTGGCGCAACTGGCAATGCTGGTATATCAATCAAGCCATTTATTTTCGAAAATAAAATCAGCGAATAACGTGAATGAAATTTTTCAATGGTTTGATGTTACAGCAAACGATTTCTGGAATTATCATTATACATTAAAAGATGAAACAGATCATCAGCCAAAAGCTTTAGGCAAATCTTTTATTCAGCATATAACTATCAATGCCATTGTTCCGGTTTTATTTACGTACGGAATACATAAAAATGAAAGCGCATGGAAAGAAAAAGCAATTAATTTTTTAATAGAATTGCAGCCCGAAGAAAATACGATTACTAAAAAATGGAAAGCGCACAAAGTTTCAAATAAAAATGCTTTGGAAAGCCAGGCATTAATTCATCTTAAAAATAATTATTGCAACAATAAGAAATGCCTTAATTGCGCTGTGGGTGTAAAGCTGCTAAGATAAATTGCAGTAATTCTTTACATTCGATTTTTGAAAACATTCCGCACAAGTTGTCTGAATTATTATTTAACCCCAAAAAAAACACATACATGAAAACATTGTTAAGCTTAGCATTTTTAATATCATTTGTTACTATAAAAGCTCAATCTGTTACAGTAGATGAATCTTTTGCAAACAGCGGAGTATTAATTAATAATAATACAAGTTCTTTTGGCGATTTTGCTTTACAAAGCATTGGTAAAATAATTGTTGCCGGACCGCAGGGAAAAACCATCAACAGTTTAAAAAATTTTATAATTACACGTTATAATGTTGATGGAAGCTTAGATACTGGTTTTGGAATAAAAGGATATACGGGCAACGGCAATAATATGGCACAGGTTTTTACTATTGCAATACAAAAAGATGATGCAATTGTAGCAGTTGGCCGCACTACAACGGATTTAAAAATAGTACGTTTTACAAAGAATGGAGATTTAGATAAAAGCTTTGGTAAAAATGGCAGTGTAATTTTTGGTGCAGGTAAAAATGCTTTTAGTTATATAGGCGGACTTGTCATTCAGCCAGATGGTAAAATTGTATTATGTGCTTACTCTATTTTTAGTAATTATTTCAAGGTCGGTTTTCTTGCACGCTATTTAAGTGATGGAAAGCCTGATGAAAGTTTTGGAAGTGGCGGAGCTACAAACTGGTCTTTTCCCGACAATGAAAATAATTTTGCGGCAACTTCTTTAGCACTTCAAACAAACGGACAAATTTTAGTGGGTTGGTTTTATGGAGATAGCAGTATTATTTATAGGTATAATTCAAATTCCGACAGAGATTTAACCTTTGGTAATAACGGAACAGCGCATTTTCAAAATAGTGATAATGTAGTAGCAGGCTTCAAGTTTAGTAAATTGATTATTCAACCCAATGGAAAAATTATTGGTGCTGGTTATGCATCAGACAATGCCGGAAAATTATACATGGCTGCAGGCAGGTTAAACTCTAATGGAAGTATAGATGACAGTTTTGGTAATAATGGTATTCAACATATTAGTTTCACACAAAAAGTATCAACTATTGATGGTGCAGCTTTACAAACTGATGGAAAAATAATTATTGCTGGCACTGTAAAAAGTTCTGGTGCAACGTATGCAATGGCAAGATTAACTAATAATGGAGATATTGATTCAGATTTTGGAGCAAATGGAAGATTAGTAACGGTGACTGATAAATATTCCGAATGTAATGGCATCTTATTGCAATTGGATAACAAAATTCTTCTTGGTGGCAATACTGGTTTATCAACAAGTAACTTTCTTTTAATTCGCTACAATAATGATGTTGTTAAAAAACAAATAGTATGGGAATCAAAACCATCAGATAAAAATAATTTCAAAATAAATCTTTCTCCAAACCCCGCAGTTAACAATTTACTTATTGAAGGTTTAACAACTAACGAAAAAATAAAAATTTCGGTTGTTGATTTTGCGGGTAATATAAAATTGCAAGCTGTTGCAAATTCAAACACATTTAACCTGAATATTGCATCTTTAAAAGCAGGTAATTATTTATTAAAGGTTGAAACAAATAATTCAATTACTACTAAAGCTTTTATAAAGCAATAGAAAGATTATTTTTTCCAGCCAAACTCCACTTTCATTTCAATACCGGGATGAATGCTTTTGGCAACTGGGCATGTTAGCGCGGCTCTCTCTAAAATTGCTTTTCCTTTTTCATCTAATGAAAGTGATGAAGGAAATTTAAAATGTACATCAATGCCGCTTACACGTCTTGGTTCAGACTTCATGTGTTTTTGAATACTAACTTCTGTTCCATCAAGCGAAATATTCATATCTCTTGCTTTTATGCCCATAATCGTAAGCATACAATTACCCAGCGAAGTGGCCAATAGATCAGAAGGTGAAAAACGTTCGCCTTTTCCCTGGTTATCTGTTGGCGCATCGGTTTCAATTACAGTGCCGCTTTGCAAATGTTTTGCTTCAGTTCTTAACGCGCCTTTATAAATTATTTCAGATGTCATTACACAATTTTTGTTATAAATTTACGATTATCAAATTACACATGTACAGGAAGATTTATTTAGTACTACTCTGCTCTATAATGTTAAGTGCTGTTTTTGCACAGCAACCAACTAAAACGATTAGTGAAAAAGATCAGAAGAAACAAGAACGTAAACAACACATCGAAGATCTTGCAAAGCGGGAAGAAGAAGGTGCCCTTATTTTTAATAAACAATTTTTACTTGGGTTTAAATTAAATACTGATGGCTGGAATGCTATGTATGAACATGGTAAATACAAAACCATCAACATAACAAACACATGGTTTGCCGAATTTGGTGAACGTAAAAGCCATAAAGAAGAAAAAGTTTCAAGCGATCCTTTTGGTACAGGTTACACTTTTGGAAACCCATTTGTGTATGGAAAGCAAAACAATTTTTACTATCTTAATATAGGTGTTGGCCAGCAAAGACTTATTGGCGGCAAAGGAGAAAAAAATGGTGTTGCTGTGTCTGCAATATATGGCGGCGGTTTTTCTGCCGGTTTATTAAAACCATATTATGTAACCGCTATCGTTGATCAAACTACTGGCGAAACCCGTGATGTAAAATATGAAGGTCCCGGCGATACACTTTTTCTAAATAGCCCGGTTTCTGCGGTAGGATTTACAAAGGGTTTAAACGAAATTAAATTTGTTCCAGGCGTTGTTGCCCATGCAGGTTTGCGTTTTGATTATGGCCGGTACAATGAACTGATTTCCGCATTGGAAGTTGGCATCAGCGCTGAATTCTACACCCAAAACATGCCTATTATGGTAGATGCACCTGAAAAAAAATTCTTCTACAACGCTTATATTGCCATTGAATTTGGTGGCAGAAAGTAAACTATTTTTGCATTTGTTTTTGGTGATGCGCTTCGGTAAATTACCACCTTGTATTGAATATCTTTATTCATCTGCAGTTTCAATATTTCAGTATTATCTAATTTGGAACAATGAAACATAGAAACTTTAAAGAATGGAACAAACATCATGTATATCTCAAAATGAAATTTTAATAAAGGCAAAAAAACCAAATTGGTTAAGAGTAAAGTTGCCTATTGGTGAAAGCTATAAACATGTACGTAATCTTGTTGATACACATAAACTGCACACAATATGCGAAAGCGGCAATTGTCCGAATATGGGTGAATGCTGGGGCGCAGGTACTGCTACGTTTATGATTCTCGGTAATATTTGCACACGCAGTTGTGGTTTTTGTGCTGTGGCAACCGGCAGGCCTGAAGCTGTTGATTGGGACGAGCCGCAACGCGTTGCCGAAGCTATTTATTTAATGAAGGTAAAACACGCTGTTATTACCAGTGTAGACCGTGATGAATTAAAAGATGGTGGCTCGGCTGTTTGGTTTAATACTATTAAAGCGGTTAAAGCGCTTAACCCGGATACAACATTGGAAACTTTAATACCTGATTTTAAAGGTGATCATGAAAATATTGAACGCGTAGTTGCAGCAACGCCAGATGTTATCAGCCACAATATGGAAACAGTGGAACGGCTTACAAAACAAGTGCGCATACAAGCTAAATACCGGCGCAGTTTAGAAGTGCTGCGGTTTTTAAAAGAATGTGGTGTGCGTACAAAAACTGGTATTATGCTTGGGCTTGGCGAAACCAAAGAAGAAGTTATTCAAACCATGAATGATCTTGCTGCTGTAAATCTTGATGTTCTAACACTTGGCCAATATCTTCAGCCAACAGCAAAACATTTAAACGTGCAGCGTTTTGTGCATCCTGATGAATTTGCAGACCTTAGAGAAATTGGTTATTCGCTTGGTTTTGATTATGTAGAAAGCGGGCCATTGGTACGCTCTTCTTATCATAGCGAAAAACATGTTGTTAAAGGTTATGGCAGGCAACAATGGCTGGCGGAAAAAAGCAATTGAAGCTTTCTTTTTTAAAATCATTTACCTTATTTTTGCGCCCCGTTTGCGGATGTGGCGAAACTGGCAGACGCACTAGACTTAGGATCTAGCGCCGCAAGGCATGTAGGTTCGATTCCTATCATCCGCACTTAAAACTAAAGCCCCTGCATTCAGGGGTTTTTTTCAAACTCTGAAAAGAGAATATAAATAGAAAAGTATGGCAACAATTTCAAGAGAAAATATTGGGTTATTAAATGATAAACTTACTGTAAATCTTGGCAAGCAGGATTATCTTCCTTCATTTGAAAAAAGCTTGAAGAACTATGCAAAAAATGCAAACATTCCCGGCTTCAGGAAAGGTATGGTTCCTTCAGGATTGATTAAAAAAATGTATGGCCAATCCGTATTTACAGAAGAAGTTTTGCGTACGGTTGAAAAGGAACTGAATGAATACATGACAAATGAAAAGCTCGACATTTTCGCGCAGCCTTTACCATTTGAAAATGATTCGCGCCAGCTTGATGTGAATAAACCGGAAGATTATGCTTTTGCTTTTGAAATTGGTCTAAAGCCGGAATTGAATATTGACGTAAATAATCTGTCAGGCACATTTTATAAAATACAGGTTACGGATGAAGTGATTAATGACGAAGTTAACCGCATTCGTACCCGTTTTGGTAAAATGACAGAGCCTGAAACAGTAAGCAATGAAGAAGATGTTTTGAATGTAAAATTTACAGAAGCAGATGCTGAAGGAAATATAGTGGAAGGTGGAACTGAAAAAGATAACTCATTGCTTTTAAAATATTTTAATGCTGAAACACAGCAGCAGTTACAAGGCAAAAAGAAAGATGATGTTGTTTTAATTCAACTGAATAAAGCGTTTGAAGAAAAGGAAAGAGAATGGATTATGGAAGATGTAGGCCTTGATAAATCTTTGCCTGAAAATGCTGAAAAGTTTTTCAATCTTACCATTACCAAAATTGGTTTTGTTGAAAAAGCTGAATTGAATGAAGATTTTTTTAAGTCAGTTTATCCCGAAGGAAACATTACAAATGAAGAAGAATTTGGCAATAAAGTTAAAGATCAAATTCAGGGTTATTATGATACGCAGAGCAGCAGCCAGTTGCAGGATCAGTTGTACCATAATTTAATTGATGAAGTACAGGTTGCTTTTCCTGAAAATTTTTTAAAGCGCTGGCTGGAACAAGGTTCTGAAAAACCGAAAACAGCAGAAGAAGCTGAGAAAGAATTGCCAACATTTTTAAACCAGTTAAAATGGACATTAATAAGTAGCAAACTTATTAATGATAACGAAATAACTGTAGAAACAGAAGAAATTAAACACTTTGCCCGCAACCAGATTGCCGGTTATATGCAACAACAAAATGTTTCAGACATGCCGTGGCTTGATGAATACGCAAACCGCATGTTGCAGGATAAAAAGTTTGTTGACGAAACGTATATGCGTTTGCAAACTGAAAAGCTTTTTAATTTCCTGGAAAATAAAACTGCTAAACAGGAAGAACCGATTTCTTTAAAAGAATTTGAAGAAAAAATGCATCACCATCATCATTAATTGGGCGCAGTTATTTTCTGCGTTTTATAGTGTTGAATATTTATTACTTCATCACAGAAATTATATTCATTCTTATCGTTGCTTGAAACGATCAGCAGCCTGTTTTGGCAATAAGTTTCAACCCATTTATAATACAAATCAAAACCGGCAGCATCAAGATTTGTACAAGGTTCATCCAATAAAACAAATGGAACATCAGAAAAAATTGCCTGTGCTAATTTTAATCTTTGCTTCATACCACTGCTAAAAAAACGAATTTGTTTATCTG
>JBDUEO010000186.1:0-6509 GCA_040002335.1 Parafilimonas sp.
ATGTTGCGAACTCAACAGGATATTTTAATACGCCCGGCGTTTTATTAACAGATGCAGTAATTTTTGCGTACGGCGCTACGCATCTTGAAATGGGAGATCACATGTTATGCAAAGAATATTTTCCGAATGATAATTTAAAGATGAAGCCGGATTTGCAGCAAGCGATTATTCATTATTATGATTTTCTTACAGGCTATGAAAATTTGCTGCGCGATGGCGGCATATATAACACACCTAATATCATTTCATCAGATGGAAAAACAAAGCTCAATAATTTTCCGCCGCAAAACGGAAGCATTTCTGTAATTGGAAAAGATATGAGCAACAGTCAGGTTATTCATCTGATAAATTTTGCAAATGCTGCTTCATTTGACTGGCGTGATACAAACGGCAATCAAACTATACCTAACACATATCAGAATATTTCTTACATATTAATAACAGATAAACCAATAAAAAAATTATGGATGGCTTCGCCTGATATTAACGGAGGCGCATTGCAACAAATCTTATTTACAACGTCTGGTAATGCCATTTCATTTACGTTGCCTTCATTGCAATATTGGGATATGATTGTTGCGGATTATTAATACAAAAAGAAAATAATAATAAATAAAACCCTTGTAATCGATCCGGGGCAATCAATATTTATTCACTGTTTTTTTTAAGTTTAATATTTGATTTGCAGTATTAAAAACATCAGGGAATTTTTCTTCAACTTAAGCAGTATGGTTAAACATGTTTACTTTCTCAAAGCAAAATATTTTTTTATTTTAAGCTTGATGCTAAACAATTTCTGCATTGCTCAAACTGTACAAAAACCATTATATCAAAATAATAAATTCATTTTATATGCAGATAGTGTTGTGCAAAATAATTATACAGCAAAAGCTTTATCAGATTCTCAGGTTGTATCCAATTATCAAAGCCAGGCAAATCTTTTTAAAAGCGCTGAAATAACTTTCAAGTTCAGTATAAATGGTAAAGACAATGAAATGATTTCCGGCACAGATCATCATTTTGTTTGCCTGGATAGTATATGTAAAACGCCTGTGATAAAATTTGGGACACAGTTAAAAAATAATATCAATCTTAAAGACAATACTTATTTAAAACCCAATACAAATTTTACAGTAAGTGTTGATATGAATGATGTGTTTGATGATTTTGGCAAACACGGTTATTACACAACATTCAACGGTAATAAAATTTATAAAGAAGATTTTAAAGGTGTTTATATAGCAGGCAGTTCTTCGCCACTGATCTGGGATTTTGATAATTTGGTAAATCATACGCAACTGCAATTAAAAGATGAAAATGGAGATCATATTTACTCAACTACTTTATTGTTGAACGCACAGCAAGATGAAAAAACAACCAATGCACAATGGCAATTATCAAAAAATATTTCAGCATATCCGCAATACAAATCAGCTTATCCAATTTCAGATGCATTATATAATATGTCGCTGGAAGAAATGGTAAAAGCCATTGAACCGGATAGCACATTCAGAACAGGTAAAGAATGGGCTGGTGTTTGGACGAGAGATATTAGTTACAGCATTATTCTTTCAATGGCTTACATGCAACCGGAAGTAGCCATAAAAAGTTTATTAAAAAAAGTAAATAAGAAAGGACGTATTATACAAGACACAGGAACCGGTGGCGCATATCCCTGCTCAACCGACAGGATGATTTGGGCATTAGCTGCATGGGAGGTTTATAAAACCACAGGTGATGAAGCATGGCTGAAACAAGCATACAGCATTATAAAAAACTCTATTGATGATGATGTGCAGGTTGCGTATGACACAACAACAGGATTGGTCAAAGGTGAATCATCTTTTCTCGATTGGCGTGAACAAACTTATCCTAAGTGGATGCAGCCTGCAGATATCTTTGAAAGCGAATGTTTAGGAACGAATGCTGTGCATTACGAAGGAAATATTGTGTTGGTAAAAATGGCTTTGTTATTAAACGATAGAGCTGTTGCCTCAAAACATGAAGCACTTGCTGCACAAATAAAAACCGGCATCAACAAATATTTATGGATGCCTGAAAAGGGTTATTATGCGCAATATTTATATGGCAGAAATTATAAAATTATTTCGCCGAAAAGCGAAGCTTTAGGTGAATCACTATGTATAATTTTTAATATTGCCGATGAAGCAAAACAAAAAGAAATTATTGAAAAAATTCCTTTTACAGATTTTGGCATAACATGTATTTATCCGCAAATTCCAAATATTCCGCCTTATCATAACAATGCAATTTGGCCTTTTGTACAAACCTATTTTACATGGGCAGCACAAAAAGCCAGCAATGAAAATGCCGTAATGCAAAGCATCGCAGACATTTATCGGCCGGCAGCAATGTTTCTTACCAACAAAGAAAATATGGTTGCAGAAAGCGGCGATTTTGCAGGTACACAAATTAACAGTAGTAATATGCTGTGGAGTTTATCCGGCAATATAAGTTTAGTACATAAAGTTTTATTCGGAATTAGATTTGAAGACAGCTGTTTAAGTTTTCATCCATTTGTTCCGGAAGCATTGAAAGGCGAAAGAACACTCGATAATTTCAAATACAGAAATGCTTTTTTAAATATAAAAATGATTGGTTTTGGAAACGAGATTGTAAAATTTATGATTGATGGAAAACCATCATTAAAACATACAATTCCATCAACACTTACAGCTATTCATTCAATAGAAATTCAACTGGCAAATAAAAAATTAAGTAGTAACATTAATGAGCAACCTGTTTATTTTTCTCCGGCTACACCGGAAGTTTCTCTTGAAAATAATATGCTGAAATGGGAAACAATAAAAGACGCTGTTTCCTATAATATTTTAAAGAACGGAAAAGTAATAACATCAACACAAAACAATGTATTTAGTATTGATAAAAATGAACCTGCAGAATATCAGGTAATAGCTATTGATAAAAATAAAGTTGAATCATTTGCAAGTGAGCCAATAATTGCTACTGATAAAAAATATATAACAACTTATGAAGCGGAAAATTTTACATCAAAATCTGATAGCAATTATAAAGGTTTTAGCGGCGAAGGGTTTGTGGAAACAAACACCATAATTAATCGTAAAATATTATTTACTATTAATGTTATTAATGATGGTGTGTATAGTATCGATTTCCGATATGCAAACGGTAACGGACCCACAAATACTGAAAACAAATGCGCAATAAGAACACTGAATGTTGATGATAAAAAAGCCGGAACAATTGTGCTACCGCAACGTGGTAAAAATGAATGGAGCAATTGGGGTTACAGCAATTCAGTTAAAATCCATCTTACTAAAGGCAAACATATAATTAGTTTATCTTTTGAAAATTACGATGATAATATGAACGGAGAAATCAACCAGGCGATGATTGATCATATACGTGTAATATTTCTAAGCCAAAAGTATTCATATTGAAAAAGCAGATACTAACCATCTTTTAAATATCTTGAATACCCTTTATTAAAGTGAAAATTTTTGCGCTCATCAGTCTTTCGTTGTTCACTTGATAATTGGTTAACTATATAAAATCAAGAGAGCATTCGAACTACTACTCTATATTTTTTAATTAATTAAAACTTGATAAACTCGGTAGGTATACGATTCGCTCAAATCAAATTATTATACACAAAGAACTTTTAATTTGGATAAAGGTAAATACAAGTAAATTAATTTTTCATCTTACTGATGTAAATAAATTAAGCTTGAAACTATAATTAGCTAGTCCTAAAATATATAACCTGCGTTATTATAACGCAGGTTATATGAATGATTTTTAAACCTATTGCTTTATAATTTTAAGTGTTTGTTGTTCAAGTTTTTCATTAATTATATTAATGAAATAAGCGCCTGGTATCAATTCACTTAAATCAAGTAAGATTTTGTTAGTGCCTGTTACAGCAACTATTTCTTTTTTTAGCAAAGCTTTCCCTGAAACATTTTTAATTACAATAGAAACTTTTTCTTCTTTTACTGCATTAAAAACAAGATAAGCATTACCACTTGTAGGGTTAGGATACACGTTCAAAATTGAAGGTTTGTTTTGCACAATAACTGAACTTGTTTCATTGGAATTTAAACTATTTACAATAGTAATTTTCCTGCTTTCAGCAATGCTCCATTTACCTGAGGAATCTTTAAATCTTATTTCCAAAAACTGTTTGCCTAAAGACAAATTTGGAACAGTAATATTAAAAGTTTGGTTAATACTATCTGTTTTAGAAATTATGAGCGGAGTTCCTTTACCTACACCGGGATCTTTTGTAAAAAAGTATTCCGCTGCGATAATTGGTTTTGCTTTTACCAGTGAATCTTTATCAATATAAAATGATCTCTGTTCCGCAATACTCCAATGGTTAGAAGAGTCTTTATACCTGATAAATAACTGGTGAAAGCCTGCTTTTAAAGTTCCGATCGATAAGGAATATTGCATATTGACTGAATCCGTATTTATGGCACCAAGCGCAGTGGCTTTTGCAATACCCGGGTCCTTATCAAAGAAATATTCACCTGCTCTTAATTTAGCGGGTTTGGAAGTTTTAGCTGCATCTATATAAAAAGTCCGTTGCTCTGCAATGCTCCATAAATTATTTGCGTCTTCAAAGCGAACAAATAACTGATGAAAGCCGCCGCTTAAATTGGTTGTTGCCAAATTTAAGTTCAGCAACACAGTGTCACTGATATTTACAGAAATTGGTAAGGCATTTCCTATACCCGGATCAAGATCAAAAAAATATTCCGCAGCATTAATTTTTGCAGCGCTTTGTGCCAGAATTTTTTCTTTTGATAAGATGCAAACAAGTAAAAGCAAACACCCTAATAAATATTTTTTCATATTGTTTATTTTATGGCCTTTGGCCCGGTGTATTAATTATTGGAATTTGCCTTTACCTGAACTTGTAAAATTGAACCCGGCGAAACAGTTGTATTATTAATATTCATTGTTTTGACCTGGGGAATTGCAGGCTCTCCTGAAAGGGGATATTTCATTGGAGTTGCTCCTCCATAACCACCAATATCTTTACCATCTGTGCCTGCATTTTTCGCTGGAGAGCTTGTTTGCAATTGCAAATTATCATTCCGGGTAACTTCCGTGGTTGTTAAATCATACGAGATATACTTGGGATTTTTATTGTTGATATTGCCAGTTCCGGTATTATTAGTTTGCCCTATATTAAATGGATTTGTATTGCTGTTGTTGTAATAAATATTATTGTTAAAAACTGTATTAATCGCATTGCCTCCATAAGCAAAATTTACTACCGAAGACGATTTGTAGTAAAATATATTATTGGAAACTATAGCATTTGAAACTTGTAAATTAACAGTTGATGTAAAGTTATTGTTAGTGATGATAAGGTTTGGATGAAGATTATCATTATAAATATAGCTACCTGTAAAAACATTATTTTTTATTAAGCAATTTGCACCATCAACATTAATCTGTGACGTTATTATATTATCTGAAATAACCCAGCCAGAACCATCTGCGCTAATATAGCTTATGGTATTTCGTTTCACAGTTATATTATTTACATAAGTAGATGGGTCGCCATTAAATGCTACATAAAAGGAGCTAACAGTGCATCCATAAATAGCACTTCCTGAAGCTGTATCATTCACAAGATTATTATTTAATAATATACTGCTAATTGAAGTAGGAAACGCCACATCTTTCCTCGGGTCATAGCCTTGCCCATAAATCGTGAGCCTTTTATTTATAGTAACCTGTCCATAGTCTATTGAAGAACCTGATACGAGTAATATATCACCTGCTTTAGCGGCATCAATCGCAGTTTGAAGATCCTTATATTGACCTGGGCTTGTTGGGTTGTTACTTACAGTAATTGTTTTTGCAAAGCTTGTTGCAAATAATAAAATGCTTAAAAGCATACATAGATTTTTTTTCATAAAAATTTTATTGATTGTAATAAGTGCTTACTCTGTTCCCTTTTCAGCAAACGGGATGATTGATGGATTCAATCATGCAACAAAACTATTTTGAGAAAGAGGCGATGAAAAGAGTGAAACAACGTAAAATATAGGGCGTTTTTTTACGGGAAGACTTGTAGAAGCGGCTGAAATGCCGTAAACAAAAAAAGGAGTGAAAACGTTACTCCCTTTTATATTTTTCATTTTCCTTATTTGCCTCCAAACAATTTTGGTATGTCAAGAACAATACCTGTTTGAAATTGAAAATAATTATTTGAATAATTTTTTCCTGACGCTTTTGCAAGATCAGTAGTGGAAGAAAAATGAAGGAATAAATTCGATGAATTATCACCGGGACTTTTGGTAAAATTATAGCTGACTTTAGCGTCTATATTATAGTATAACGGGTTGCCTGCACGCTCAAAAGTTTTTGAAAGATTTTGTTTGTTTGAAAGATAAGGAATAGTGCCGCTTTGCGGATTCATGAACGGATCAAATACGCTGGAAGCCGCATAAATGCCGCGCTCCTGGTTCCAGGGCGCACCGCGCGAC
>JBDUEO010000187.1:0-6498 GCA_040002335.1 Parafilimonas sp.
CTTTAGGCACTAATATAAAATCACTTCCATCTGCTGCAAGTGTTGAGCATTGCAACTTCTTATTTAGTGCAACAAAAATGCTTTCGCCAGAGCAATTTGCGCTTGCAGAAACCAGTACAGGTTTTAACGGATCAACAATACTTCCTGTGCCGCCGCCAAACGAAAGACCGTAACCAGCCTCGCCGGGTTTAAATGTGTTAAAATGACTTAACAACAGAATATAATTATGCCCTTGCTGAACAACAGGCATACTACTAAAATTTGGATATGTAAATCCGGCACAATTGACTAATGAAGTGCCTGCAGAAGATGCACCTGTATTACCATAAATCGCACTCCAGTTAGCAGCAACAATTAAAGATGGATCTGTATAAACTGCATTGGGATCCCGGCCTGTTATATCAAATAATTGCCAGTCATAATCATCGCCCTGGTCGTCAGGAATAATTAAAAAACCCAAAGTGCCCGTTTGATAACAAGTGAATTTATACCAAAAAGGATTTAGATCCTGATAAAGTGCGTCGGCACAACTAGGAGTTGGAATATTTTTGCCGCCACAATTAGGGACGCTGCTTTGTCTAAAAGTATCAAGCCCACAAACAGGAAATGCCGTGGCAGGATTTTGTCCCAATGTACTACACGCTTGCTGGCTATGAGCAAAAAAAGTGAACAACAGGAAACATGCAGCAATAACTTTCCTAAGCATAATATTGATGATACAAATAAAAACAATTACGCGAATTATATGTTGCTATTAACAACACATATGCTTTTTTGGATTTAAACATCAAGAAACAAATTTTTTAATTCAGGCGTTGGAATCCAGCATTCATTTTTTTTTCCAAACCATTTATAACGGTTTTTTGCAATTATTTTATACACTGCATCCCGAATAAACTTTGGAACAATAATAAATACATAAAATAGTTTTATAGAGCCTTTTAATTTTTTTGCTACCAGCAAAGCTGCAGTTGAACGTGTATAAAATTTATTCTTTTCAAAAAGAATAAAAGAGTTAAAATCGTGTACAGGCAAATTGTGCGTTGATAATAATTTTTGTGCAAACGAAGATTGTAATGATGCGAAACGGAAAATGCGTTTCGCATCGTGCTTAATTACGTACTGTACACTGCCGGTGCAAAGATTGCACACACCATCAAATAAAATTATTGGATGATCTTCCAGTTCACTCATTATACAAAAATACTAATGCCTGAAATGCCGCGTGCCGGTTATTACCATTGCAATATTATTTTGAACACAGTAATCAATACTGTCTTTATCGCGCACAGAACCACCTGGTTGAATAAACGCTTCTATGCCGGCAGCATGTGCTATTTGCACGCAATCATTAAAAGGGAAAAAAGCATCGCTTGCAAGCACTGCGTCTTTTAAATCAAAATTAAATTGCTTTGATTTTTCAAGCGACTGCCGCAATGCATCTACGCGGCTTGTTTGCCCGCAACCTTTGCCAATAAGTTGTTTGTTTTTTATTAAGGCAATTGCATTACTTTTTAAATGCTTGCAAACTATGTTGGCAAATACAAGATTTTCTTTCTCTGCACCGGTTGTATTTCTGCCTCCAACTTCTTTCCATTCGCTATAATTTCCTTTATCTGTTTCTTGTGTAAGCGTGCCGTTAAGAATGGATTTATATTGTGTTTGGGCTATTGATTTTTTATTTTTAAGCTGAAGCAGAATACGGTTCTTTTTCGATTTTAAAATTTGAAGCGCATCTTCATCAAAAGCCGGCGCAATCAGCACTTCAAAAAATATTTCATTAATAGCAGATGCGGTTGCAACATCAATTGTTGAATTCGTTATCAGTACGCCGCCAAAAGCGCTTTCAGGATCGCCCGCCAAAGCAGCATTCCAAGTTTCTTTTACTGTGTTTCGCTGCGCGATGCCGCAAACATTCGTGTGTTTAATAACTGCAAAAGTTATATCTTCTGATTGATCAAATTCATGTATTAATTGTACAGCAGCGTCAATATCAACGAGATTATTGTATGATATTTCTTTGCCATTCAGTTGTTCAAAAACCTCCTTTAAATCACCGTAAAATAAAGCTTGCTGATGTGGGTTTTCACCATAACGCAATGATTGTTTTTTATGATAAGGATTGAATAATGTTTGATTGAAATAATTATTGATCGCGATATCATAATTCATCACCACATCAAACGCTTTTGCTGCATACTGTTTGCGCTGCGCTAAAGATGTTTCGCCTTGTTGCGTTTTCAAAATATCAACTAAAGGCTCGTAATCTTCTTTTGCTGCAATTACAAAAACATCTTTAAAATTTTTTGCTGCAGCACGAATCATTGACGGACCGCCGATGTCAATTTTTTCTATAATTGATTTTTCAACAGCATCATCGCCGCTGCCAAATAATGGCGATGCATATTGCGCAACTGTTTCTTCAAACGGATATAAATCAACAATCACCAAATCAATTTCTGGAATATTATATTGGCTCATTTCTTTTACATCCTGCTCCACATCTCTTCTGCCTAAAATGCCACCAAAAATTGCGGGATGTAAAGTTTTAACCCTGCCTCCTAAAATGGAAGGATATGTAGTTAGTTTTTCAACAGGCTCACATTTAATGTTTAATTCTTCAATAAATTTTTGTGTACCGCCGGTTGAATATATAGTTATACCAAGTTGTGCTAATGTTTGTACAACAGGCGCTAATTCATCTTTATAAAAAACAGAAATTAAAGCGCCGGAAATTTTTTTTTGCATGATGCATTACAGTTTTAAAATAAAAGCACCTTGTTGTGCTACCGAAAAGAAGCGCAAATGTAATTGCTCAAATTCTTTTTTCCATTTTACAGATTTCCATAATGGAATGCTGCTGTCTGCAACAACATAATCGCAATTAAAAATGTTGCTTATTTCAGCAGGTGTTTTATTGAAATCGTGAGTAAGAATTAAAATATTTACTGCAATTTTTGCATTCGTTTTTTGAACGGCGAAGTTTTTATCAATAATTAAAATTTTAGATGTATTTACCTGTAAAATATAATTATTAATGTTAGGCAACATCACGTCTTGTTTATTAAAAATCCTGTTTGTAACACGTGATGGTTTTACATTAAAATTTCTTAAAAATTTATCTTGCAATACAATTGAGTCGCCGGCAAATTTGCAGGTATTGCCAGCAATTAAATCAACAGCATTTTGTTTGGGAACGTTATATACAATTATTTTTTGCTGAGCATTATGATGCATAATATCTGCATCACGCAAAACAAAAAACATAATAATAAATGATAATGCTGCTATTATATTTTTAGAGTTTTTACTAAATATCCAAACAGAAAAGAAACTTATGGCCAACAACATTGTCAGCAACTGAATAATTGAAATGTGCAAACCATCCCAAACAGAAAAAGAAATTTTGTTGATGTGTTCAACAAAGTCGTTCATCCATTTTAAACAAATCTGGGTAATATATCCAATCACAAAAGCTGCGGAATGCCACCACGAAAAGAAAAATAAAAAAAGCTCTTCAAATAATATAACGCCCGATAAAGGCACCACCAATAAGTTACTAACTAAAAATAAAAGCGGCAGCTGATGAAAATGATATATGACAAGTGGAAGTGTAAAAATTTGTGCCGATAAACTAATTGCGCATAGCTGCCAAATCCATCTTAAAAATTTATTTTTAAAATAAATTAACCCGTTTATTTTTTTAAAAAATATAACGATGCTTAGTACGGCTGAATATGATAATTGAAATCCAACATCCAATAAATAAAATGGATTTGATATAAGCAACACGAAAGCAGATGCAGCCAATGTGTTATAAATATTTCCATTTTTTCCTAAAAATCTTCCGGCAATAATAAATGTAAACATTATAGTTGCCCTTAACACGGATGGTGCTGCGCCAGCAACCAGCGTAAATAACCATATAACAAATAAAACGGTAAGTGGCTCTATCCATTTTTTAATTTTACGCGATCTAAAAGAGGAAAACAATAATAATAGTGTGCTATAAATTACGCCAATATGTAAACCACTAATAGCAATTATATGTACAACGCCTGTATTGCTGTAAGCCTGCACAAGATCTTTATCCAAATCATTTCTATAACCAATTAATAAAGCTTCTGCAATGCCTAATTCTTTGGGTGAATGAATATTTTGTTTCAGAACGTTTAGCGCCCAGTCCCGCATGCTAAATAATAATTTTTGAGCAGTATTTATGTTTTCTGTTGAAAGGGTGATGTAATTTTTGGAAGACAAAAAAATTTGACCTGTTATATTTTGAAAAAGACAATAGCGTTTGTAATTAAGCCCCGCCGGATTTCCACTGTTTTGTATTGGTTGCAATTCACTATTTATAATTATTTCTGAACCATAATGCAGTGGCGGTTTTAAAGAATCTTTTTTAAAATATACCAGAATATTACCGGTTGAATGAATCCAGTTATGGTTTTTATAAACGCAGCTTACCGCGGCAAGCGCTTTGTATGAGTTTGGTTTTTCAACAATTGGTTCCTGTAAGGTTATAAGCAGCTTATCGCCCGGCGCATAAATATTTGCATACCATTTTGTATTGTTATGCATGTTTTGTTGCCAGCTAACAAACATGCCCAAAGAAAAAAATAATAAAAGGAAAATAATGCCACGTAGCCAGGCTAATGAGAATTTTTTAGATGATGGAAGAATAGCAAAAACAACAATTAATATAAAGGCAATAACAAATGAAACTATAATTAAAGCTAATGGTATTTGCAAATACCATTGAAATATGATGCCGGCAATCAGCGAAATGGTAATGCGTAAGAACGGTATTTTTTTGACGGGAGTTTTGGTTGTGGGCATTTTTAAAGTTATAAATAATTTTTATAAAAGATAAATTCTTAAGTATAATCTCTTAACTCGAAACCGCGTATTTAGGTTTAAATTGGTTTTCACCCAAAAAATACTTATTTTTGCACCCCCTATTATTAACAAAACTTCAATTTACAGAATGTTCTCTAACAGTTTGTTTGAAAAGTTGGATTTAAGTGAAGATAAAAATTTACTTATTCAGGGTCTTCCCTCCTCAATTGAAAAGCAATTTGCAAAATTGTCTTACGCTAAAAACGTAACTCCTCTTTTAAAGACGAGAAAGATAGATTTTGCTTTGGTATTTGCGGTTAATTGTAACCAGTTATCTAATATTTTGCACGATGTTTTTCCCGCTTTGCATGCAAAAAGTAAATTATGGATAGCTTATCCTAAGGTAACCAGTAAAATTGTGAGTGATTTAAACAGGCAGGCAAGTTGGGAAGTTTTAAACGAAAGTGATTTTGAAGCAACTAACCAGGTTGCACTCGACCACGTTTGGACAGCTATGTTATTTAAGAAATGCTGTTCAGAAGCACCCAAAATTTTAAAAGCTAAATCTAAGTCTGTTCTTTCAGAAGCCAATTAGTTTTCCATATTTTGTGTATGCCATTAATGGCATGATTCTTTCAATTAATGTATAATCAAATTATATATTATGGCATCAATTGATATTATTGAAGAATTACATAAACGTATCGGTTCAAAACAAGTTCCTAAAATTGATCCTAATACCCAGGCTCCTATAGAAAATGAAATTTCATCAACAGATATAAGAAGTGCTATTATACCAGCAGTTCTGGTTGGATTTTATAAGCATACCAGAAATGAGGAAGATGCTGCAAAGTTGATGATTGAGGAGGGAAATAATGCAACACTGGAAAATCTTTTTGGGGATGGGAAAGATAAAATTATAAAATCAATAGCCGGTTATTCCGGAGTTTCAGAAATATATGCTGAAGAGCAAATGAAAAACACCGTTTCAGTAACAAAAGATATCTTAATTGAAGACAATAAAGAGGTTGATGGAAAAACGGTAAGTAATTTCTTTACTGATCAGCGTTCAAATATTTTAAAGCATTTACCTGCGGAATTAAACCTTGGCGAATTAATGAATGACGCCTCAATTGATGACCGGACCAATAAAATGGAAGGGCCAATGAGTGGAATAATGCATACTATAGAAAAAGTTTTCTCTTCTACAAAATAAATTATAATGAAAATATTCGCGATTGTTTTAATAGTTGTGGGAATAGCAATGATGGTTTTTTAGAAGCATAAATTTTACGCAGGAGAAAAAAGTAGCTGACATTGGGCCACTTCAAATTAATAAGCAGGAAGAAAAAACAGTGAACTGGCCGCTGTACGCAGGAATTGTGGTAACAGCAGCTGGAGTTGTTATCCTGGTATCTGCCAGTAAAAATAAAGCATAACAATTTGTAGAAAATTAAATTTTCATCCATATCCTCTGTATAAATTTTCATCCATATCCTCTGTATAAATTCTATCCTTTTACGTCTCACTTTTTTTCAAAACGTCTAAAATAAAAAAGGGATATTCTATAGTCAGGACTAGATTATGGATCTTTTGCCTGTTTGGTAGCCCCGACAGGAATCGAACCTGTATCTAAAGTTTAGGAAACTTCTATTC
>JBDUEO010000188.1:0-6487 GCA_040002335.1 Parafilimonas sp.
TTAGATATAAGAAATATGATGTATGATTTCAAAGAGCAAATAGCAAATTTACAAATGATTTCTGCAAAAAATATTTAAAACTCATCTTCGCGGTTCATTTATGAAAAAAGATACTAAAGCGCAACAATTTTATCAGCAAAAAATTGATTCACTTCAACAACAGTTAAAACTTTTATACAAAAAAAGAAGTTTAATTGCCTGGATAAGGTTTGCCATTTTTATAGCAGTTTGTTTAGCTGTATATTTTTTATGGGTCAGCGGATTTGCCGCAATAATAACAGCCATTATTGTTGGAATTACTTTGTTTCTAATTGCTGTTTCAATTGATTTAAATAATAAGCATATCATTAAAAACCTCGAAACAATTTTACATATAAATAAAGATGAAATAAATTATCTGCATCAAAATTTTAGCGATAAATATAACGGTAAAGACCTTGAGCCGCCGCATCATGCTTATGCAAAAGACCTTGATATTTTTGGGCAATCTTCTTTATTTCAATATATAAGCCGTTGCAATGCAGAACAGGCAATTAAATTATTTGCTGAAAGATTATTGCAGCCACTTTCAAAACATCAAATAATTCAGCAACAACAATCAGTAAAAGAAATTTGTGCTAAAACTGAATGGTGGCAACAGTTTCAGGCTTTTGGCATAAATGAAAAAATAAACTTTACGGCTGAAAAACGAATTGCTGAATGGCTTTTAATTGAAGACAAAAATTTTATTACTCCAATATGGAAAGTGCTTTTATATATTTATCCATTGCTAACCTTAAGTTGCATTTATTTTTATTTAGATGACATTTTACCTGCGCCAATTTTTTCTTTTTTGTTACTTATATTTTTTTTAACCGGTTTTGGAATAAGCGGAAAAACTCAAAATATTTATGTGTTACTATCAAGGCTTCAACCGGTTGTTGCCACTTTATACAAACAATTAAATTGGTTTGAAAAAGAAAAATTTGAAAGTACATTTTTGAATGATTTAAAAAATGCGGAGAGCAATTTATTAAACACGACGGCATCATCAGCCATAAAGCAACTGCAAAAAATTCTTAACCGTTTTGATGTGCGGCTCAACATTTTTGCATTCTTTATTTTGAACACATTATTTCTGTGGGATCTGAGGCAAATAATTGCGCTTAATAACTGGAAAAAAATAAACAAATCATCTGTGGCAAATTGGTTCAACACAATTGCGCAGCTTGAAGTTACCGGCAGTTTTGCAACGCTTGCTTTTAATAATAATGACTGGTGTTTTGCTGAAATAGCTGATGAACATTTTACTTTATCTGCAACGCAAATTGGCCATCCTTTAATTGCGCAAAGCCAAAATGTAACAAATGATTTTTCTTTATATGGAACGGCGAGAATTGATCTTATCACGGGTTCAAACATGGCTGGTAAAAGCACTTTTTTAAGAAGTGTTGGTGTGAATATGATTCTTGCTTACGCAGGTTCATGTGTATGCGCAAAAAGCTTTACCGTTTCGGTTGCAGCATTAATGAGCAGTATGCGCATTGAAGATAACCTTGCAGAAAATACATCAACATTTTATGCTGAATTAAAAAAATTAAAATCAATTATAGATGCTGTGAATGAAGAAAAGAAAACATTTATTTTATTGGATGAAATTTTAAGAGGCACCAATTCATTAGATCGCCACACGGGTTCAAAAGCTTTGATAGAACAACTAATAAGAAAAAATGCAATTGCCATTATTGCAACGCATGATATTGAATTATCAAAACTGGAAAATGAATTTTTAAATGCGATAAAAAATTATCATTTTGATGTGCAGGTAAATAACGAAAAGCTTTTTTTTGATTATAAATTGAAAGATGGTATTTGTACAAGTATGAATGCTTCTGTGTTGATGAAACAGATTGGAATTGAAATGTAATTCCGGCCTCTAAAGGAATTTATTATTCAGACTACGCTTTTTGATTATAAAACCAAAGCCGCCATCTAAACTTCTGTACAAGTGTGCGACGCAAGGAACGATGAGCATTGTTTACAAAAGCCGGAATCATAATAAACAAAAAGCGAAGCTTTTGAAACCTTAAATACTTAAACAATACTTATTTAAACAGCCTGAAAATATCAAGCCCTAAAGCATAAGCCATTAAACCAAGCAACAGAATCATTCCAACCATTTGCGCATACTCCATAAACTTATCTGTTGGCTTTCTGCCGGTGATAATTTCGTAAATGCAAAACAATGCATGGCCGCCATCTAAAGCCGGTATGGGAAGTATATTCATAAAGGCAAGAATAATTGAAAATATTGCAGTAAGCGTCCAGAAATGTTGCCAATCCCATACGGCAGAAAAAGCATTTGCAATGCTAATAACACTACCTACAGATTCACTGGCTTTTATTTTTCCGGAAAAAATTTGCTGCAGGCCTGCAACGTATTTGCCAAATGTTGTCCAGCATTTATTAATGCCAACAGGTATTGATTGGGCGAATGTGTATGATTTATGTACGGTGCCAAATAAGGTGCCGGGATCTTTCGGTATAAACCCTATTTCGGAATTACTATTCAACTTTGCTTTTACGTTTATTGTATCAATACCGCGCAATACTTTTAGCTCAATAACTTTATTGGCAAAAGGTTTTTTTAACAGGTTAAACTGCTGGTAAAAATCAAAAGTCTGGTTATTAATAGCAAGAACTTTATCATTTTTTTGAAGATTGTTTTCTAAAAAATTCGTTTTTGATTTATCAACAGAATCAACAATTACAGGAAACTGAATATCTATAAATCCTGCAAGATGCGTGTGGTTAAGGTCATTAATAAAACCATCAGGTATATTGATTTTTATTTTTTGATTGTTACGAATTACCTGTAATTTTTTTGCGTTGGTGGTAATAATATCTGCAGGAATAGTTACAAAATTTTTTACCGGGTTATTATCAATGGCAACAATATTATCTCCATTCTGCAAGCCAATTTTTTGCCCGAGCGAATCAGCATATAAACCATATTTTAAATTTTGCGGCGGCATATATTCATCGCCCCATTTATAGGTGAGCATTATAAAAAGAAAGAGTGCAAGTAAAATATTCATAGTAACACCAGACACCATTATAATTAATCTTTGCCAGGCGGGTTTTGATCTGAATTCATACGGTTTTGGTGGTTGTTTCATTTGTTCTTTATCCATGCTTTCATCAACCATTCCGGAAATTTTTACATAACCGCCTAAAGGCACCCAGCCAATACCATAAACAGTTTCACCAATTTTCTTTTTCCATATACTAAACCACGGATCAAAAAATAAATAAAATTTTTCAACGCGGCATTTAAACCATTTAGCCGTAGCATAATGGCCTAACTCGTGAAGCGCTACTAAAATAGTTATGGCAAGAATAAATTGTGCAGTTTTTACGCCAGCACCCGGCCAGTCAATTGATAATAATGTCATGTTATAAAATCTTGCTCTATATCGTTAAAGAGAACTTTGAAAGTGATTGATAAATTCAAGTTTGAATACAAAAATTTTGCAATGTTAGTAATTCATTTGTTAATCAAAATATTATATGGTGCGAATGAATTTATAGCTGTATTAAAGATGCGGCAAAATTGCGTGCTTCTGCATCGCTGTCGAGATATTCATTCAGTGTAGGGTTTTCTATAAATGTTATTTTCTCCATTGTTTTTTCTACCATCGCGGTTATATCTAAAAACCCAATCCTGTTACGTAAAAAAGCAAACACAGCAATTTCATTTGCAGCATTTAAAATACAAGGCATATTACCACCTTTATACAGCGCATCTATTGCCAGGCTTAAATTACGAAAAGTGCGAACATCAGGTTCTTCAAACGTAAGTGTTGAAGGTTTTTTAAAATCGTACCTGGGAAAATTACTTGGTATTCTTTGCGGAAATGCCATCGCATATTGAATAGGCAATTTCATATCGGGCAAACCCATTTGCGCTTTAATGCTTCCATCTTCAAACTGCACCATACTATGTATAATACTCTGCGGGTGAATCATTACCTGTATCTGGTCCGGATGTAAACTGAATAACCATTTTGCCTCAATCATCTCAAGGCCTTTGTTCATCAGCGTTGCAGAGTCAATTGTTATTTTCGCGCCCATGCTCCAGTTTGGATGTTGCAACGCATGATCGCGTTTTACATTCACCAAAAAATTCGGCTTCTTTCCAAGAAATGGGCCGCCACTTGCGGTTAGTATAATTTTTTCAATCTTATTTCTTCCTTCGCCAACAAGGCATTGAAAAATGGCTGAATGTTCACTATCAACCGGAATTACAGGCACCTTTTTTTCGTAGGCTTTACGCATTACAATATCACCGGCAACCACCAACGTTTCTTTATTTGCCAATGCAACTACTTTGCCCGTTTCAATGGCGTTCAGCGTAGGCCTAAAACCCGCGTAACCAACAATAGCGGCAAGCATTAAATCGTAGCAATCCATCAGCGCCACTTCATTTAACGCTTCTTCGCCAGCAAAAACTTTTATTTGTGTGTTTGATAATGCTTCTTTTACGGCGAGGTATTTTCTATCATCGGCAATTACAACAACATCCGGATTGAATGCGAGCGCCTGTTCAATTAACAACTTTTCATTGGTATAAGCAGTAAGTACTTCTGCAGAAAATTTATCAGGATGTGCTGCAATAACTTCTAAAGTTTGCGTACCAACTGAACCTGTTGAACCAAAAATCGCGATGCGTTTAACCATAGTTACCTGCCTTGAATTTTGTAAAGATAACAGAATTAATAAACGCTGTTTACGTAAAGCGTTGCTACAAAAATTGTTATTTAGTTAAAGATTTTTACTAAAGATAAATAAGATAAAATGTTATGCCTTGTATTCATACAAGGCAGAAGCTATTGTTCGCTCATTACTTAATCTTGGTAATTTATTCTGGCCACCTAATTTGCCGATTGATTTCATATAATCTATAAAACCATTTTTACGTATTGGAATTATTTTAAGCGATTCAAGAATATTGCCACTGATCAAATCATCATAATAAATATTTTTTTGCCGAAGGTTATTATCAATTTCTGTTGCGAGAAAATCTATATTGTCGGGAGCGTTTTCAAATTCTACAAACCATTCATGGTAACTTTTGCCGTCTGATTGCGCAACCATTGGCGCAACAGTAAACTCCACAACATGAACGTTTAACTTTGTGGCCGCTTTTGTTAAAGCAAGTTCTACTTCTTCACCAATTACATGCTCGCCAAACGCAGAAATAAAATGTTTAATTCTTCCTGTTACTACCAGGCGGTAAGGTTTAATACTTACAAATTTTATGGTATCGCCAACATTGTAACCCCATAAACCAGCATTCGTGCTTACAACCAGGCCATAGTTCTCATTTAATTGTACATCTTTTAATGAAATGCGCTTAGGGTTTGGTTTGTGAATTTCACTCATTGGTACAAACTCAAAGAAAATTCCAGAGTCTGAGTTTAATAATAATCCTTCTGCGTTCTGGCTATCCTGAAAAGCAAAAAAGCCTTCGCTTGCAGGATATAATTCTATTGAATCAATTTTTTTACCAATGCTTTCAAACAAACGTTTTTTGTATGGCTCAAAATTTACACCTCCATAAACCAACACAGATAAATTCTTAAAAAGTTCATCTATTTTTTTTCCAGATGTTTCTGTCAGCCTGTCAAAATACATTTGTATCCATGGCGGAATACCACTAATTAAAGTCATATCCTGGTCAATAGTTTCTTTTACAATTGCATCAAGTTTTGTTTCCCAGTCTTCAATACAATTTGTTTCATAAGAAGGCAATTGGTTGCTTCTTAAATAGCGTGGCACATGATGGTTAACAATTCCGCTTAATCTTCCAGTTGGTATTCCACCAATGCGTTCAAGCTCGGGCGAGCCACTTAAAAATATCATCTTTCCATTTGCAAAAAGAGAATTGCCGCTTTGCGCCATGTAACATAGCAAAGCATTTCTTGCCGTTTCAATATGATTAGGAATAGAATCTTTTGTAATGGGAATATATTTTACGCCACTTGTTGTGCCGCTTGTTTTTGCAAAATATATAGGCTTTCCTTTCCAAAGAACATTTTGCTTGCCGGCTTTAATTTTTTCTATGTAAGGTTTTAATTGCTCATAATCACGCACCGGAATGTGGTGTTTAAAATCTTCATAAGATTCTATTTTAGCAAAATCGTGATCTTTTCCAAATTCAGTTTGTTTGGCAGTTTTAACCAGTAATTTCATCAACTTATCCTGATCTTCAACTGCGGTTTCTGCCCATTTCTTTGTTTTACTGTTAATGTAATTGGCAAATGGACGAGCTAACAGGGATTTTAAATACATACGCAAACGCTAAGTGGCAAATTTAATGTTATGTAGTTCTAAAAAAACTTAGTATCAATAGTTATAACAATATTTACAAATTTCTTTTCATTAATAAGTAATGAAATATTACCTTTGCCGTCCAAATTTTAAAAGTTTATGTTCGCTATTGTAA
>JBDUEO010000189.1:0-6472 GCA_040002335.1 Parafilimonas sp.
AAAAATTTTCTTAAAATCCCAATAGCAATATTGGGATTTTTTATTTGGGTTACAAGCTGTAGAAATGCTATTAAGCATCGTTGCGTCGCATCACTTGTACTGAATTAATTCTATTCAGCATTCATTCAATTACTTCAAGCAATGTTCTGAATGCTATAAAATTATCGCCCCATCTTTTTAAATATTCTTCACGAAATTTATTTGCATACAACTCATTATAACGATTATATAAAGCTTTACTTTCTGTAAAATATTGAGCAACATAAGTTACCCCTTCCGTTTCATCCTGCTCATGCAGCTTCAATAATTGAGATTGAACAAAACAATTTGTTTTAATTACTGCAGGCATATGTTCTTGCTGCATCCATTCAAGCCAGGCATCATGAATGTTCCAGTTAACTTTTGTTGTTACGTTATAAATAAACATATTAAATATCAATTTCAAGATAAACAGGGCAATGATCACTATGATTTATATCAGGCAATATTTCAGCATCTTTTAAATTATTTTTCAATGGTTCTGTTACATTAATATAATCAATTCGCCAGCCTTTATTCTCTGCTCTTACATTTGGAAAACGCCTGCTCCACCAACTGTAAAGATGTGGCTCAGGCTTCAAAAATCTAAACGCATCAACCCAGCCATTTGAAAAAAGTTTATCCATCCACGCACGTTCACCAGGCAAAAAGCCTGAAGTTTTTATATTGCTTTTTGGATTATGAATATCAATTTCTTTATGAGCAATATTATAATCTCCGCACAAAATAAGTTTTGGATGAGTCTGCTTTAATTTCTCGAGGTAATTAAAAAACTCATCCAGCCATTCATATTTAAAAGTTTGCCTTATTTCGCCTGTTGTTCCTGAAGGAAAATATGCATTTATCAATCGCACATCACCAAAATCCAATTGCAAAACTCTTCCCTCGTCGTCACTTACTTTATGGCCGGTTCCATAAACAACATTTGCAGGTTTAATCTTAGAAAAAATGGCAACGCCACTATAACCTTTTTTTTGCGCAGAATACCAGTACTCAAAATATCCAAGATCAGTAATTTGTTTGTGATCTACATTTTCTTTCATTGCTTTTATTTCCTGTAAACAGATTACATCAGCAGGATCAGTTTTCAGCCAATCAATAAAACCTTTATTAAAAGCAGACCGAATTCCATTTACATTATAACTTATGATGCGCATTATTGCATGTTTACTGCAAGATAATAAATCAACGCTTGTTAATGTAACGAGCAAAAAATGCGACGATTGGGAGGAAAAATTTATGAAACAGAAAATAAAGATTCACTTTAAGCTATAATAATTATTATCATAAAATTTTTAAAATAAAAAACCCCGCAAAAAGCAGGGTTTTAAAATTATATAAGTGCTGTTATAATTTTTTAGCATCTTCTAAAAACTTTGCAAGACCAATATCTGTAAGCGGATGTTTCAACAAACCTAAAATTGATTCAAGGGGCGAAGTAACAACATGTGCGCCCGCTTCAGCACATTGTACAATATGATTTGAGTTTCTGATAGATGCAGCAAGCACCTGTGTTTTGTATCCCTGGATTGCATAAATATTTACAATTTGCGCCACAAGCTGCACACCATCCCAGCCGATATCATCAATTCGGCCAATAAAAGGTGAAATATATTTTGCACCAGCTTTTGCGGCAAGTATCGCCTGGCCGGCAGAAAAACATAAGGTACAGTTAGTGGCAATTCCATTATCTGTAAACCATTTCATGGCTTTAACCCCTTCTTTAATCATAGGAACTTTTACAATGATATTTTTATGTATTGCCGCAAGTTTTTTTCCTTCAGCCACTATACCATCAAAATCGGTAGAAACAACTTCTGCGCTCACATCACCATTTACCATTTCGCAAATTGTTTTATAATGCTGCATAATGGCATCATGGCCTTTTATACCTTCTTTTGCCATTAATGACGGATTAGTGGTAACGCCATCCAAAATTCCTAAATCGTTTGCTTCTTTTATTTGAGAAAGATTAGCTGTATCAATAAAAAATTTCATAAAAAATATTTTTGATTAGATAGTATAAATAAAAAATGGCAGGCTAATTACATCGCACCGCTACAACCGCTTACTCTTGCTGCCTTCCGGCCCTGGGAGGATTCAGCAGGAGCTGGTCGTGTAAGACCTGCCGCCGCAAAAATAATGATTAATATTTAAAAAAATTATTGTTGAGTCAAGTTTCGGCTATCAATTGTTACGGCGCCAACCAACTCATCAGCGCGGTCGCTTAAAGAACGATAGTAGACAAGTATGGTATAACTATTTTCTGTTTCTGCATAATTACCTTCCGTATCCGCAGTTTCTGTAGATGCTTTTTTATCATTTAAATTCCTGGTTACAAAAGTATAGTAGTAATAACCTTGTTTAAGCAATAAAGTTTTTTCAAATATTTTTTTGTTAGGATTGTAATCCAGTTGGCATTCTGCATTATCACAATTACCGGTTGCAAGTTCACCGATTAAATACACTTTTTTGTTTGCAAACTCATCTAAGTTTTGCGGAACAAATGTAAAATGTACATTAGCATAATCGCCTTGCCACCAGGGATTATTTACATCCGTTGCGCTAACTTCATAAGCGCCATTCAAATCAACATAAGTTATATAACGCATATTGGTGCGTTGCGGATCTGGTTTAAGCCAAACCGTAAAAGGCGTAGTATTTAAATCTGCACTATCAACTCTTTCGCTTTGGAAACGAAAGCTTCTTAAATCGGCCCAGCGATATTCTCTACCCGCAGGAAATACAAACGCATTATCATTACTATATTCATATTGATTGCCACGCATAAATGTTGGTTGCATACCTGTAATGGCATTATCCCAACGAAAATTTTGCAGCACCACAACCTTTAATTGTTGTTGTGGATTTTGGATATTCAATTTGGTTTTGTCAACAGTAAATTGAATTTTTTGATGTGTACGAAATAACTGGGTATTGAATGGCTGTGTAATTTTTGCACCTATAGCAATTGTATTATCTAAAACCAAAACACGCCTTGTAAAAGCCAGCTTTGATGTATCTCCATTTAAATAAACTTTCAATAAATAATTGCCGCTTACTTTAGGCATGCAGCTTTGCTCAGGTAATAAAGCCTGGTAGTGCATATATTTTGTTTTGGCAACTGAAGATGCCCGGTACTGGCTTAATCTTCCTTGTGTAAAACCCTGTAGAAAATCAAACGGGCTTAAGTCAACAGGAATCCAGTCTGCATCACACAAAACATACGTGTAATTATAATTTTTTACATTGCCGCCAAGATCATCAAAATGCAATTCCATCATCATCATTGCATTTAATTTTATGATCGGATATGCATCCTGGTTGCCGCTTATAAACAATTTTACCGAGTGGATGTTCGGCATATATATTTTATCTGGCTCTTGTGCAAAAACTTTAAAAAACAAAAGCAGGTTCAGGAAAGCAATCAACGTAATCTTTTTCATTCTTATCAAATGTGGTTGCTCAAATGTAACGAGATTTATATAGTCATAATTGTGTCTTGATAAGATAGTAGTTTTGCTGCGCGATGGAAAAAAACAATTTTATAGATTATATAAGGATTTTTTGCAAAAGTGGACATGGCGGTGCCGGCAGCAAACATTTTATGCGTACTAAATTTAATCCGCAAGCCGGGCCAGATGGTGGAAACGGCGGAAGAGGCGGCCACATTATATTACGTGGAAATAAGCAATTATGGACGTTGCTACATCTTCGTTATTATAAAAATGTTATTGCTGAAAATGGAGATGGTGGCGATAAAAATAACAGAACCGGTGCAGATGGAGATGATATTATTATTGAAGTACCGCTTGGCACAATTGCACGCGATGAAGAAACCGGGAAACTTGAAGCAGAAATTTTAGAAGATGGCCAAAAGATTACCTGGCTACCTGGCGGCCGTGGCGGGTTAGGCAACGCAAATTTTGCAACTGCAACAAACCAGGCCCCGGAATATGCGCAACCGGGTGAAGAAGGTATTGAAGCCTGGAAAACACTCGAGCTTAAAGTATTGGCAGATGTGGGTTTGGTTGGTTTTCCCAATGCTGGTAAATCCACTTTACTTTCTGTACTTACAGCGGCAAAACCTAAAATTGCAGATTATGCTTTTACAACACTTACGCCGCAGTTAGGTATTGTTGATTACAGGGATGGAAAATCTTTTTGCATTGCAGATTTACCTGGTATAATTGAAGGCGCTGCTGAAGGCAAAGGATTAGGGCATAGATTTTTGCGCCATATTGAACGAAATGCAATTTTACTATTTGTTATTCCGGCAGACAGTAAAAACCACAAAGACGAGTTTAGTATCTTAGTGTCTGAGTTAAAAGAGTTCAATCCCGAAATGCTGCAAAAAGATTTTTTAATTGCTATAACTAAATCTGATATGCTGGATGATGAATTAAAAAATGCGATTGAAAAAGAATTACCAGAAAATATTCCGCATATATTTATTTCTTCTGTAACTCAATACAATCTTACCGCACTTAAAGATTTGCTCTGGCTTTCTCTGAATAAAGTAATTGAGAAATAATAAACTTAACATTCGTAAGCTTTTTGTATTATACTAAAGGTTACATTATTTCGTTTTTAGTATTAATGTGTATTATTTACACTTTAATTCGGTCTGAATCACTTTTCTAACTGCTACTTTGTTTGCATGATGATTTTGCTGCCTCGCGATAGAATGTTATTTAATGAATAAATTTTTTTAAACATTAAACACATGCATTTATGAACTGGCCATTTGCGGAACGAGTTTGATAGTGCAATCATAAAATCAATAAAATCAAACAAAATGAAACAGACATTTTTAAATTTTTCAGGTAAAAAATTTATTACAGCAATTTTTTTATCTGCAGCTGTACTACTAACAGCTGTTAGCAGCAATGCAGCAATCAATAGTCATAATATTGAAATTATTTCTGGCGATAACAGTAATATTCAATTTGCAGGAAGTACCAGCGAAGCATTGCTTTTTAAAGTACATATAAAAAATGCGAAAGGCGATAATTTTACTTTAACCATTAAAAATGACAATGGCGACGTGTTATTTACAAAGTCTTTTAACGACGTAAATTTTCAAAAACAATTTAAAGTATTAAAAGGTGATCAGGATAGTGAACGCTACTATTTCACCATCAGTTCAGCTAACAAATCTCTTGAAGATATTTATGCTATTAGCGCTGCATCACGCACTATTGATGATGTTGTGATAAATAAATTATAGAAACTTTATTCTTCATTTGCCTTCAGAAAATCAAAATTCTGAAGGCAATTTTTTTAAGATGCTTCTAACAAATCATTAAAAAAACCTTTTGGGCTATTGGTGTACATTTGCAATCACAATAAAAAGCAGGTTTCTCTGTTATAATATTTGTCCAATTATCTTTTTTAATCTTATTAATTTATTTAGCCTGATGAAGAAAATATTAATTGCCTGTGCAGTATGTTCTTTTGCGTTTATATCGCTAACATCAATGATAGCCGAAAGAAAAACCGATGCAGTTTCTCATTCAACAAAAAAAATAACTGCAGGTGTTGGTACAGACAATTCAAATGAAGTAAATTATTGGATTGATTCTCTCTATACAAGTATGGATTTGGGTAAAAAGGGTTTAAGCCGTTCTGTTTTTTTTACTGCCTGCAAAGGATATGAATACATGGTTTCGCAGCAGGAATTATCAAAACAAGGCCTTTTAACAATTTGCGATTACAGCCAGTGCAGCAGTAAAAAAAGATTATATGTATTGGATCTGAAACAGGGTAAAATTTTATTTAACACGTATGTTGCCCACGGCAGAAATTCAGGTAATGATTATGCATCCAGCTTTTCAAATAGCATGGATTCTCATAAAACTTCATTAGGTTTTATGCGTACCGCCGAAACTTATATTGGTGATAATGGTTACAGTATGCGCCTTGATGGAATGGAAAATGGATTTAACAGCAATGCCAGGGCAAGGGCTGTTGTAATGCACGGAAGCGATTATGTAAATGCAGAACGCGCCTCAAACGGAACAATGATGGGACGCAGTTACGGTTGCCCGGCAGTTCCCGCCACAGAAGTTAAAAATATTATTAATTGTATTAAAGACGGAAGCTGTTTTTTTAATTATTATCCTGATAAATATTATGCAAAAGCTTCTAAAATAATAAACGCAAATTTTGTGTGGCCTGTCGCTCAATCGCAGCAGCTTGCATTTGTGAAAATTCAACTTCCGGATAGTTTATCCAAATTAATGGATGCAGACAATTTGTTTAATTGATTTGAAGCCAAACCAATAATCTTAAATTATTATACATTTAATTTTTTTATTTTACTTTTGCCGCCTTAAACAAGAAGAAGAAACAATCCGGATGCAATTAAATTAATTTAAGATGTCTTATTTAACTACTGAAAAAAAAACAAACATTTTTACCGAATTTGGCG
>JBDUEO010000190.1:0-6441 GCA_040002335.1 Parafilimonas sp.
AAGTTTCTTTTGTAAATTTTACCGGCACAGCTAAAATTTGAGCCGCAAATATAAGTGCAAAACCATTTTCGGCAAGTTACAACGCATATAAAACTGTTTTTTATTACGCGTAATATTTGTAACACTAAAATTAATTGCCACAATTCAATCAATACGTACCGTTTTTAATTCATATTTTATAAGTGCCGGTTGCTTTATTTAAAACCATGTGATTATTTATGAAGCTAACAATGCATGCTATAATATTTTCTAAAGATGATTACCTTTTTAATTCATCATCAGTAAAAATAGCATAACAGGAAGCTTTGCGTTTTGAGAATATATTTGTACGCTGATGAGCTATTCAACAAAACAAATATTAGCACTTGTACAAAAAGATATTTTGCTGGAAACACGCCAGCAGTACACATTTTATGGTGTGTTGCTGTATGTGGCTTCAACGGTTTTTGTGGTGTATTTATCTGCCGGCAAACCTGAAGAACAGATATGGAATTCTTTATTTTGGATTGTTCAATTATTTGTTTCTGTAAATGCCGTTGCTAAAAGTTTTTTGCAGGATAGCAGAGGCCGTATGTTGTATTATTATACCATTTCTGGAGCAGGAAATTACATTATAGCTAAAATAGTATTTAATGTGCTGCTAATGCTTATTATGAGCTTTCTTACATTGTTGGTTTTTATTTTGCTGCTTGGCAATCCTGTACTTTATTTTTCAAAATTTGTTTTAATAAGTTTTCTTGGTGGTGCGGGATTAAGCCTTGTTTTTACTTTTCTTGCAGCAATTGCATCAAAAGCACAGCAACAATCTGCGCTAATGGCTATTATGGGATTCCCTATAGTAATACCGCAACTTTTATTGTTGGGAAAAGTTTCGTCCAAAGCTTTTAGTGATGTTGTACAAACAGGATGGTGGCAAATGATATTACTTCTTATAAGCCTTGATATATTAATTGTACTGCTTTCAATAATTCTATTTCCGTTCTTATGGAAGGATTAGCTTATAAACATAATAAAGCCTGGCAGTAAAATTGCTAGGCTTTATTTCAATCTATAAAAATTAATTCTTTACAAACTTTTTGGTAACGGTACTTGTACCGTTTTGTAACACCGCATAATAGATGCCGGATGGTTGCGCAGAAAAATCTACCGCAAAATCTCCTGTTGATTGAGACAATGCCTGTTGCTTAATTAATCTGCCACTGTTAGAGTAAACAGATATAGAAACATTACCGTGGGAATTTGTACTATAATTTAGAGTAAGCATATCTTTTACCGGGTTTGGTGTAACGTTAAGAGACATTTGACTCTTTAAAATTTCGGTTGATGTAGCATCTACCACAATACTATCGGTAATATTATTATTAGCAAGCGCGCCGCTGGCTGATAATTTAAATACCCAAAAATCATTATTTCCTGTATTACCAACGGTACCTGCTTTTTTATCTCCGCTTTTTGGTGAATTTGATGTTCCTGCAAGCATGTATTCAGTTCCGTTGGGAACATAGTCAGTAAGATAATCATCACCTGATCCACCCCAGTCATATTGCTGTTCAATACTTCCGTTTTTATCTAATTGTAATGTCCAGAAATCCCAACCGCCTTTTAAAGGAACGGTTTTATCTTTAGAAACGGGGGAATTGGAATAACCACCAAGTAAATATTTGCCGCTTATGTATTTTACGCTGGTTAAATAATCTTCTTTGGATCCGCCAAAGGTTTTATTCCATAAAGGTACCCCTGCTTTATCTGTACGGATAATCCAATAATCAGTGCCACCCCTGCAACCATCTGTTTTATTTGCTGAAGCCGGAGAGTTAGAATAACCCCCAAGTATATAACCAATATTTCCAACTACGTCTATACTGGTAAGGTAATCTGATAAAGTACCTCCAAGTGTCCTATCCCAAAGCCGTTGGCCGTCAGAATTAATCTTTATAATCCAGAAATCATTGTTGCCAATGTAATCGTCCTTTTTAGTACCGCCGCGAGGAGAATAGGAAGAACCACCTAACAATATTCCGCCGTCTGTTGCTACAACGGCTGAGGTCAATTCGTCTCTGTTTGTATTTCCATAAACACTATCCCATAAAATACCGCCCGATTTGTTCATTTTAATTACCCAGTAATCGGGCCACAGGCTTGAGCCTTCATTATCTACTGTTTTATCATTACTGATTGTTGAATTTGAAGAACCGCAAACAAAATAGGCTGTACTTGTTTCTAAAACGGTAGCAAATTTTTCAAACTGAATGCCGCCAATCGTGTTATCCCAAATTACGTTTCCAGCTTTATCAAGTTTCAGCACCCAATAGTCAAAGCTTTGATTAATTGCATCTTCTGTTTTTTTGCCTGATGCTGGTGAAATAGATGAGCCGCCTAATAAGTAACCCCCATCTGAGGTTTGAATGATAGAAGGCTTTAAATCGCGACCTGTTCCGCCATAGGTTTTAGACCATTGTGTAGCACCGGTTTGACTTATTTTTACAACCCAAAAATCATAAGTTCCGTTTAATGAATTTTGCTTTTTATCGCCGGAAATATCAGAATTAGAATAACCGCAAAGAATAGCCCCTCCATCAGAGGTTGTAATCATCTTGCTAAGTTTATCAGAGTTATTGCCTCCAATAGTTCGTTGCCAACTAATAGAATAGTTTTGGCCGAAGGAAGAAAAGCTTATTGTCAAAAAAAATAAATAGAATATATATCTGAATTTCATTTCAAAAAGTTTATGTTATTAAGTACCCTAAAATTCTCCGTCAAATTGTGGACATGATGGTGCGTAATATGAATATCGCCCGGTATATGGTGTGCCATGCATTATATTTTTAAAGAAGCATGAAAGGTTTTCCATACAAAATTCATCATCGTAAGCAGGATGGTTAGCACCAGGCAATTCGTAGTAAACACAAGGTGTTTTTTCTACAACCATTCTTGAATAAATTCCTACACCCGCAAATAAAGCCGGAGCATAGTTGGTACATCCATAAAAATAACCAACACTATCTGGCAAACCAGAATCTTCATCACCTTTAAACATGATGGTTGGGTAAGCGCGGTAATTTGTGTCTATAACCTGGTCTGAGAAAATAGAACCCCACATGGCACCAATGCCTTTTATGCTATAGTTGTTGGAATAACTATTACCGGAATTACTAAGATTTCCAAGTGCCATTTTTTCACGGGGAAAATATATTGCAGCTGTTGAATCGTTTGAATAAGCGCTGTTTAAAACAACAGATGCGCCGGCGCTTGTACCTGCATAAAACATCCAGCTTGTATCCATATTATACTTTGTACCAAATTTTTTTACCCATCTTAAACAAGCATCACCATCCTGCATGCCTCTGTAAACCGAATTCCATAATGTAGTAGTATCTGCTGTACAGGCATGTGGGTTATTTTTAATATAACCTGTTCTGTAGTTAAACGCTACACAAACAAAACCATAATCAGCCAGTATATCACAAAGGGAAGTTACATTGGATTTATCGCCACCTGTAAAACCGCCTGCATGGCAAAAAACCACAACTGGATATTTTTGATTTGACATTGCACCTGTTGGGTAATAAATATCTAAACCCAAACTGTCTACAGCATTGCCTTCCCAATCGGTTAAATTCCATGCAAATCCAATGTCTTTTAAATCTGTTAATTCATGTATACCGCCCGAACCTGCCGGTTTGGTTATCTGGTTGCTTACATGATCGTCTTCATTCTTAAAATTGTTGCCATTCAATAAAGAAAAACCTAAAAGCAATGGCAATAAAAAAAGTGTAAATGTTTTCACTAGAGTAGTTTAATGTTCAAAATTAATAATTAAATTTTTGTGCATTTTAATATTACCATTCGATAATTTTAAAATTGTTGACCTCATAAGCTAAAATCAGTTTATAATATTGATGCAGGTTTATATTTATCTATAACTACATCTTAGTATAAATTATACGCAATATTCATTAAAAAGGATGAGTAAACCTTTAAAAAAAAACATAAACTCGTAAAAGCTGCTTTTTAAAGGGTGAAATGAAAGAATATAGCTTTTATATTTTTAATCTTATCCTTACTTACACATTTTTATTGTTTTATTTGATGGTAGTTTCCCTAATTTTGCGCCGCTATATTGTTTGCTGGTTTATTTCAATATTTTGTTGATGCTTTTAAAATCATGGTGGAAAATATTAAGTTTCGTTTTATTGTTATATACATGCACCATGGGTTTTTTAATAAAAATTCCTGTTCTTGATGGCAGAATGCAACAATCTGTAAGAAACCTTTTCTTTCACGTACCCATGTGGTTTTGCATGCAAACACTCTTTATAATTTCCGTTATTTATGCAATAAGATATTTGGCAAAGCCAAACCCGTTGTATGATTATTATTCGCTTGAATTTGCACGTACCGGAATTATTTTCGGGGTTTTGGGTTTAGTTACGGGCGCAATTTGGGCAAAATATCAGTGGGGAGAAGCCTGGAGCGGCGATCCAAAACAAAATGGCGCTGCTATAGCATTGCTTATTTATCTTGCTTACTTTGTTTTACGCGGTTCCGTTACAGATGAAACCAAACGCGCAAGATTAGGTGCTGTATATAATATTTTTGCTTTTGCTATGTTGTTCCCAACAATATGGATATTGCCAAGGCTAACCGAATCATTGCATCCTGGTGGTTTGGGCAGTGAGGGAAATCCGGGATTGAATCCAAATGATACAAGCGCACAAATGGAAATGGTTTTTTTACCAGCTATTATTGGATGGGTTTTACTTGGTGTTTGGATTTCAACACTATTTTTACGTTTACGCATTTATAAAGAAAAATTATATGAAGCTGCTTAAAAAATATATTTGCTTAAGTTTATTTCTGTTTTTTATAATGAAAAGCTTCGCGCAGGATGCAGTTGCGGTTAGTGGCAATGCAAATCAAAATAATTTTATGACCTCAGACGGAAAAATCTTTGTGGTAATGGCAGTGGTTGTAGTTATTGTATTTGGCTTGTTTTTATATCTGTTTAATCTTGACAGGAAAATAAGCAAGCTCGAAAAAAATATAAAATCTTAAAAAATTTTTCATCCATAAAATAACAAATGTTCATTAGTAAATACAATTAATTATGGCAGATCAACATTATAACTTCTTTGACAGCGTAACCAGAAGTTTTGATAAAGCAGCAAAATTTACCCAATGGGAAGCAGGCATTTTAGATCAGATCAAGGCTTGTAATGCGGTTTATCGTATGAAATTCCCTATTAAAAGAGATGATGGTTCTATTGAAGTTATAGAAGCATATCGTGCCCAGCACTCACATCATAAAACTCCTACCAAAGGTGGAATAAGATTTAGTGAAGCTGTTGACCAGGATGAAGTAATGGCGCTTGCCGCATTAATGACCTATAAATGCGCTATTGTAAATGTTCCTTTTGGGGGAGCCAAAGGTGGTATTAAAATAAATCCGCGCGGATATAGTTCGTTTGAGCTGCAAAAAATTACCAGGCGTTATACATCTGAATTAGTAAGAAAAAATTTTATAGGTCCCGGTACAGATGTGCCTGCGCCTGATTACGGAACTGGTGAAAAAGAAATGGCATGGATACTTGATACATACATGGCAATGCATCCCGGCGAAGTAGATGCAATGGGTTGTGTTACCGGCAAACCTGTTGCACAAGGCGGTGTAAGAGGCAGAAAAGAAGCAACAGGTTTAGGGGTATTTTATGGTATAAGAGAAGTATGCAGCATGCCCGAAATAATGGAAAAATTAGGTTTGCCTACCGGAATTGAAGACAAGCGAATAGTGGTGCAGGGATTGGGCAATGTTGGCTATCATACAGCAAAGTTTTTTAGAGAGCATGGCGCGAAAGTAATTGCCATTGCAGAATATGAAGGAGCGATTTTTAATAATGATGGTTTAAACGAAGAAGAAGTATTTCAACATAGAAAAAATACAAAATCAATATTAAATTTTCCAGGCTCAACAAATTTAAATGTAACCGGCGATGCGCTTGAACTTGAATGCGATATTTTAATACCGGCTGCTTTAGAAAATGTTATCAATGCGTCAAATGCAGGCAAAGTGAAAGCCAAAATAATTGGCGAAGCTGCTAATGGCCCTTTAACACCTGATGCAGATGAAATACTTTCTAAAAAAGGCGTGCTTGTTATTCCTGATATGTACCTTAATGCAGGCGGTGTAACCGTTTCTTATTTTGAATGGCTGAAAAATCTTAGTCACGTACGTTATGGAAGAATGGAAAAACGTTTTACGGAAAATCTGAATAAACATATTCTTAGTCAGATGGAAGAACTAACCGGGAAAAATGTAAATAGCCGCGAAAGAACGTTAATAGAACATGGACCAGATGAAGTAGATCTTGTTTACAGCGGTCTTGAAGAAACTATGATTGAAGCAACGCGTGAAATAATGACTTGCTGGAAAGCAAATGATAA
>JBDUEO010000191.1:0-6417 GCA_040002335.1 Parafilimonas sp.
AAGATAAATTAATGCCGCCAAATGATAAAAATGAAAATGGTGGTGATTACTGGCGGCAGGCTGTGTTTTATAAAATTTTATTGGATAATCAAAACCGCGACTGGCGTGCTATCAGCAGCGAATTTGATTTCATTGAGCCTGATAAAAAGAAAGCGTATCGCAAAGAAAAAATCTATATAAAACCTGAAGATATTACAACTGTAAAAGAACAAATTAAAACCGTTTGGAATAAAATTCAGTCGCATGATTTTTATACAGGCTGCGGCAAACCTGATTGTCATTGGTGCGACTTTGTGAAAACAAATAACATGGCAGTTGAATTACACGAAGCAAATGAAGAAGAAGTCTGAATTATAATTGGGAGTATTGATCTGATTAGAAGATTCAAATAAAACTCTGTTATTCTCTGTGTTCTCCGTGCCAAAAAAAATAGCACAGAGCTATCTGAAAGCGGATCCGGATGAATTAGAAGATATTGAAGCTGAATGAATAAATTAAAATCATCATAATCCTTTCAATCTATCAAAATCATTGTTCAGACTTTGTTATGTTTGAGCTTTTAAACAACATCTCTTGAAACGATATTTCTTATTTATCATCATAATTCTTTCAATCCTAAAAATTCTCACATTAAGTTCCTGTGCCAACATTATTCCGCCAACAGGCGGCCCGAGAGATTCTTTGCCTCCCGTTTTAATAAATGCGGTTCCAAAAGATTCCGCATTAAATTTTAAAGCAAAAAAAATTACGCTAACGTTTAATGAATATGTTCAGTTGGATAACACGATTCAAACAAATCTTATCGTGTCTCCAACGCCCAATCAAACGCCATACGTTTCAAGTCACCTGCAAAATGTTACCATCAATTTAAAAGATACATTGCAACCCAACACTACTTATGCAATAGATTTTGGAAACACTTTAAAAGATGTAAACGAAGGCAACGCGTATAAAAATTTTACTTATGTTTTTTCTACCGGGAATTCTATTGCGAACGGAAATATAAGCGGGCAGGTTTTGATGGCGCAAACCGGTACATCTGATTCAACTTTGATTGTTATTCTGCACAAAAATCTAAATGATTCAGCCATAAAAAAACTAAAACCTGATTATTATACAAGGCTTGATAGCGGCGGCAATTTTCGTTTTCGCTATATAGCAAACGGAACTTATAACGTATTTGTATTGCCAAACGATTACACTAAAAAATATGACGACAGTACAAAAACGTTTGCATTTTTAAATGCACCTGTAACAATTGACAGTACGCCATCATCACGGCTTATGCTGTATGCGTATAATGAATATGCGCCGGGCAAAGAACAAACAAATACAACTTCACAATCATCGGCTTCATCTAACAAAAAAAAGGTTGATACATCAAGCATAAAATTTGGCACAAACATGCAAAGAAACGAGCAGGATTTATTAAGTGATCTTGTTATAAGTTTTCAAAAATCTTTGGCGCAATTTGATTCTTCCAAAATAAGTTTAAGCGATACAAATTTTAAACCAATTACAAATTATACCATTCATGCAGATACTTTATACAAAAATTTTAGTTTAAATTATCCATGGAAAGAAGATGAATATTTTAAACTTATTATACAAAAAGATGCGTTTACAGATAGTGCCGGCAAAACGCTTGCAAAAGGTGATACGCTAACTTTTCAAACCGAAAGTGAAAGCGATTATGGAAGCATTCGATTAAATTTTTCGAATATAGACATCAGCCGAAATCCTGTTTTACAATTTGTGCAAGGCAGTAAAATCGTTGATTCGTTCGCTATTTCGCAACAAGTATTTTACCGAAAATTATATAAGCCCGGCGATTACGAAATGCGCATTTTATATGATGCTGATAAAAACATGACGTGGACGCCCGGAAACTTTGAACTTAAACGTCAGCCCGAAATTGTCATCAGCATTCCGCGTAAACTTACTATCAAATCAAACTGGGATAACGAAGTTAATGTGAATTTGTAAACAGAGTTTTATGTTGCCGGCATTTGTTCTTTGTGGCACTCGCATGTACTATATATTTTCATAGCAGCATTAGCGCATAATTTTATCAGCATTACATTATATGCACGCGCAAATTTTTTATGCAATCATTTTAATGCATCCAGCACTTTAAACATTTTTGCTGTTATACTTCCTTTGCTGTCATCATAATTATTTACAATAATTGCAAGCACATATTTTTTTCCATTTGATGCAGTATAATAACCGGCAAAGGCTTTTACACAATTTATTGTTCCGCTTTTTAGTTTCATATTATTATAAAGCGGCAAAGCATTATAAAAGCTTGGAAACCAGTTTTGCTTTTGCGCATACAATAAAGCATTCACCATGGCAAAAGTAGTAACATGGTTTTGCGGCGAAAGCCCGCTGCCGTCTGAAATATTTATTGCAGAAGAATCAATTCCGTTTTGTTGCCAGAATTTTTTTAGATCATAAATTCCCAATGTTGTTGCGCCAATATTTTGTTGTTTATACGCGATTGTTTTAAGCAAACATTCTCCATATAAATTAATACTTTTTTGAAGGAACCAATATACAATGCTGTCAAGTGTTGGCGAGTTATACGTCGCAATAATTTGTTGTGCTGAAGGAACAGCCAAACGGTTTGTTGTATAATAATCACCGGTTATAATATTCTGCAAAACATTGATGCTATTTTTTTTAAGTGATGAATCAAGTTCTGCTTTAAACTGGTCAGCAGCATACGCAACAGCACCGGAAACTTTAAATTCATTTACACCTTTTGGAATAGTGCCTTCAGCAATTGCAGATGTGCCGTAAGGCGGCAAATAAAGCAACGTGTTATCGCCGCTGTTTGCTGCCGCTGTTGTAATAAAATTGTGGTATTGATTTATAACCAATGACGGTTGCGTTTTAATAATGGCTGTTGTATCGCCAATGTCTTTTCCGGGTTTTAAAAACAAATCATATTGATTTTCGCGCCAGTTAATTGCCCAGCTTCCGCTGCCATAATAATTGCCCAAATCTTCCCACATATAACCGCCTGGCAAAGCATTGTATTCAAATGCGCCATCATCTAAAATAATATTGCCAGAAATTTTTTGAATACCTGCATGTACAATGGCATTTATAATAAAATTTAAAACAGAATCAGGTTGCGTTTGTGTGTAACGCCAGCTTCCAAAGGTTGGATCGCCATAACCTTTTATAATAAGATCGCCGTTTAAATTTCCATCAGTAATATTTCCTGTATAACCGATTTCTGTTTTATATGTAAAGTCTTTTCCTAATAAATTGAATGCGGCAATTGCAGTAAATATTTTTTGGGTGCTTGCCGGCGCCAAACCAAACTGCTCATTCAAAGCATAAATCTTGTTACCATTGTCATCGGTTACATAAACACTTACAATGGCATGTTTTAGCTGATCATCTTTTAAAAAATTGCTAACAGCATTATTTATTTTTTCAGTAATATTTTGCGAAGACGCATTAAATGAAATATATAAAAAAAATAAAATAAAAACGTTGCGCATTATAGTTTTATTTAAGGCTATAAAATGCGCCAAATGTAAAACTAAATACTTCTGTGGTTGATGTAGTTAACCTTTTATGTAATGGTGATGAATAATAAGATGGCAATACGAATTGAAAAAGCAATCCTGTTTTTTTTGCAACATTAAAAGATGATTCAAAATAAGGCGCGGCTGTAAAAACAAAACCTGTTGTATTTGCCGTATAAGTTTTTTTGGCAGCTTCTATATCTGCTGTTTGCGGCGTATTATAAGTTTCATCAAATGTTATTGTAGCT
Source organism: Parafilimonas sp. (assembly GCA_040002335.1). Lineage (GTDB taxonomy): Bacteria > Bacteroidota > Bacteroidia > Chitinophagales > Chitinophagaceae > Parafilimonas. The sequence continues at coordinate 3,794 of JBDUEO010000191.1, forward strand.
TTTTTACCGATTAAAAAATCGAATTTTAAGCTTAGCCCAACTGCTAATTGAAAATTATGATATGGCCGCGTGAGCATGTACGTACCCGAAACCGGAACCTGGAAATAATTATTGGTAAAACGCACATAACTTAAATTAAAAGTATCGTTTCTATAAGGAGAATCAAAAAGAAAAAGGTCGGCAATAAAATCAGCGAAAGAATATTTATTTAAACTGTAATGCCGCTGGCTGAAACCGAGTCCGCCACTTATAGCGAATCTTTTATTTTTTAATGGCGCGGCTATTTGCAAGCCAACAGAAACTACGTCGCCAATTCTGCTGGTATTTTTTCTATTGGGTGGAATAAGGTCATCATCACTCAATTGAACGGTATTTAAACCGGGCGTTATATACACCTGCAGTTTAGGGTTTTTATATTGTGCATTTGCGCAAAGTAAAATGCCGGAAAAAATAATTGTAAAAAAATATTTCATAGTTCATTGACAAATGAGTTTATAATTTCGTTGTCTGATATGAAAAAAATACAAGCTTCTATTATAACAATTGGCGACGAACTTTTAATAGGCCAGGTAATTGATACTAACAGCGCATGGATTGCACAGGAACTAAATAAAATTGGTGTTTGGGTGCAAAGAAGAGTGGCAGTTGGCGATGTTGCCGAAGACATTTGGAAAGCATTGGATGAAGAAGGCGCTGTCTCAGATATTATTTTAATAACAGGAGGGTTGGGCCCAACAAAAGACGATATAACAAAACCTTTGCTGTGTAAATATTTTGGCGGAAAACTAATAATGCATGAAGAAACACTGGCGCATGTAACCTATTTGTTTGAACATGTTTTTAAAAGGCAAATGCCTTTACTTGATACAAATCGCAAACAGGCGGAAGTGCCGGATGTTGCTACTGTTTTAAAGAATGATGTTGGCACTGCACCCGGAATGTTATTTGAAAAAAACGGGAAGATTTTTATAAGTATGCCCGGCGTGCCAACAGAGATGAAATTTATTATGGAGAAACGGGTTTTGCCTTTACTTACAAGCAGGTTCACATTGCCTTATATTGGTTACAAAACTTTATTAACAGCAGGAATTGGAGAATCTTTTTTGGCTGAAAGAATAAAAGATTTTGAAGAAGCTTTGCCGCAAAATATAAAGCTTGCTTATCTGCCTAATCATGGAATGGTGCGTTTGCGGTTAACTACGCAAGGAGAAAAAGGCGTGGTAGAAAAAGAACTGGACACAACATTTGTAAAGTTGAAAGAACAGGTGAAAGATGTAATGGCGATTGATGAAGATATTTCTTTTGAAATGTTATTAGGAAGATTATTAAAAGAAAGAAATAAAACGGTGGCTACGGCAGAAAGTTGCACCGGCGGTTATATTGCCCATCTTATTACTGCTGTTGCAGGTTCTTCGGCATATTTTAAGGGAAGTGTAGTAAGTTATGATAACAGCATTAAAGAAAATGTTTTGCATGTAAACAACGAAACGCTTTTAAAGAATGGAGCCGTAAGTGAGGAAACAGTAAGGCAAATGATCTCCGGCGTTTTAAAAATAATGCAAACAGATTATGCAGTTGCTGTGTCAGGAATTATGGGGCCGGATGGAGGTTCTGAGGAAAAACCTGTTGGAACAGTTTGGCTGGCTGTTGGCAATAGTGAAAAAGTTGAAACTAAGAAAATGCAATTTAGGTTTGACAGGAAAAGGAATATTGAACTTACGGCTATTAACGCTTTATACACGTTGTGCAAATTTATAAAAAGCTGATGGCTGATTTGTTACCTTTGACGCGAACGATTGCTGTTAGTATAGTTTAAGGTAAGCTGAAGAATATTGAATAGCTGACGGGCTGCCGGACAGAAGCGAAAAGCCCGCAGCGACGAAGGAGCGAGGACTTGTAGCGGATAGCCGGAACTCTAGCTGAAAAAAATTCATGGCTGACAGCCCCAAATAAATTTAAAAAAGATAATTATGGCAACTGTTGATTTAATAATGCCAAAACTTGGCGAAAGTATAATGGAAGCAACAATTTTAAAGTGGCATAAAAAGCCCGGTGACATGGTGCAGCAGGATGAAACGGTACTTGATATTGCTACCGATAAAGTGGATAGCGAAGTGCCAAGCACTGCGGCCGGAAGAATTGCTGAAATCCTTTTTATGGAAAATGATGTGGTGCCTATTGGAAGCGTGATTGCGAAAATTGAAACAGATGTAACTGCAAGCAACGATGCAAGCGATGTTGATGTGCCTGCGCCTGTTGGAGACGTAAAAGAAGAAAGGGAAGACGAGTATGAATTGGTAGAAGAAGTTCCGTACGCGCCATCTTATAATCAGCCCATGAATGGAAACGGAAATGGTTCGCAAAAAGTTAACCGTTTTTATTCTCCGCTTGTTATGAATATTGCAAGCAGTGAAAGCGTAAGCATGCATGAACTGGAAAGTATTGCCGGCTCCGGAAATGAAGGCAGAGTGACAAAAAAAGACATTCTGCATTATGTATCAAACAGGGGTAATGAAGGCGGGAAGATGGCTGACCAGGAAACAGGTAAACAATCAACACTCAACGGACAACGGCCAACTGTAAACACTGATATAGTAAAGCAGCCTGAAAAAATAAGCATGCCT
>JBDUEO010000192.1:0-6287 GCA_040002335.1 Parafilimonas sp.
TTGTCTGAAAAGACGCAATATTATTTACAACTTGAAGAAAATTTTGGCGCTCATAATTATCATCCATTACCCGTGGTGCTTGAAAAAGCAAAAGGCGTTTTTGTTTGGGATGTTGATGGAAAAAAGTATTATGATTTTTTAAGCGGGTATTCAGCCGTTAACCAGGGGCATTGTCATCCCCGCATTATTGATTCATTAATAGAACAATCAAAAAAACTCACGCTTACTTCCCGCGCATTTTATAATAATGTTTTAGGTGAATATGAAAAATTTGCAACCGCATATTTTGGTTATGATAAGCTGTTGCCCATGAATACCGGCGTTGAAGCGGTAGAAACAGCAATAAAACTTTGCCGCCGCTGGGCTTATGATAAAAAGGGAATTAAAGATGGTGAAGCAAAAATTATTGTATGTGAAAATAATTTTCATGGCAGAACTACAACCGTAATTTCTTTTAGCACGGATGCACAATCGAATAAAAAATTTGGCCCTTATACACCTGGTTTTATTATCATTCCATATAACGATACAATTGCTTTGCAAAAAGCACTGGAAGATAAAAATGTTGCTGGTTTTTTAGTTGAACCCATACAAGGCGAAGCAGGTGTGGTGGTACCTGATGATGGTTATCTTTCAAAAGCAAAACAATTATGCGAAGCATATAATGTTTTATTTATTGCAGATGAAATTCAAACAGGATTAGGCCGTACAGGAAAAATGCTTGCCTGCGACCATGAAAATGTAAAGCCTGATATTTTAATTCTTGGCAAAGCATTGAGCGGTGGCGTGCTGCCAGTTTCTGCGGTGCTTTGCGATGATGAAATTATGCTGAACATTAAACCGGGCGAGCATGGCTCAACGTATGGCGGAAACCCGTTGGCTTGTGCGGTTGCAACCGAATCATTAAAAGTATTGAAAGAAGAAAATATGATTGCGAATGCAGCAGCAATGGGAAAATTATTTCGTGACGAATTGGAAAAACTTAATTCACCATTTATATCTGTAATAAGAGGAAAAGGTTTGCTGAATGCAATCGTAATTGAACATGCGAATAAAGAGGCAGCCTGGGATCTTTGCATTGAATTAAAAGAAAATGGATTGATTGCAAAACCTACACATGGAGACAAAATCCGTTTTGCGCCACCGCTGATTATTACACGGCAACAGGTGTTGGAATGTATAGATATTATAAGCGATTCGTTGAAATGTTTGCAATAGCATTGCTTTATTGTACATCAATGATTATATTTAAAAAATGAAATTAAAATTTATTATTAGCTGTATACTTATACTATGCAGCTTTAATTTTTTACACGCACAGGTTTCACCTTTTGATACAACAATTTATGGCCGAAACGCTGCTGCCGGGCACTGGATTAATACAAGAGGATTTAAAATGTATTATGAAGTGTATGGCAAAGGCGAACCGTTGCTGATTATTCACGGTAACGGTGGCTCAATTAATAATTTCTTGTACCAGATTCCTGAGTTTTCAAAAAACTATAAAGTTATATTGGCTGACAGCCGTGCACAAGGCAAATCAATTGATAAAGGAGACTCTTTAAGTTATGAAATGATGACAGACGATTTAAATGCTTTGCTTGATTCGCTACATCTTGATTCATGTTATGTAATTGGCTGGAGTGATGGCGGCATTAACGGATTATTGCTTGCAATACGCCATCCTGATAAAGTAAAAAAACTGGCTGTAACCGGCGCAAATCTTTGGCCGGATAGTTCTGCTATTGATCCGTTTGTATATAAATGGGCAATGAATTATAATAACCAGTTGGCAATGCAGCCTCAAAATGATTCAATAAAAAACGAACGAAAGCTGGCTCATTTACTTTCCTATGAGCCGCATATTACGCTTGAAGAATTACATACCATTAAATGCCCGACTTTGGTTATAGGTGGTGATCATGATGTGATATTGCCGCAGCATACAATGCTTATCGCACAAAATATTCCAAAATCATATTTATGGATCATTCCAAATTCAGGGCATTCAACGCCCATTTTTAAAAAGGATCAGTTTAATAAAGTGGTAAGCGATTTTTTTAAAACACCTTACAGAAGTATTGAAGGGTTTGGAAGGTTTGAATAGTTTTTATCAACTATGTTTTGATGTTGCTTCAATGCTTTCACTCATCAATTCATAAATATTTTTTAACTGCGGAAAATTGTGCAGCAATTGTAAATGTTTTTCCATAGTGATTTTATCTTTACGTATTGCAGGCCCGGTCTGCATTTCAGCAGGTTCGTAATTATGCAAACGGTTTACTGTTTCCTCAATCAACGGTAATAACAAATTAAAGTCTATTTTATTTTTTTTGCAGTATTCTTTTGTAAGCGCAAATAAATGATTAGTAAAATTTGAAACAATTACGCCCGATAAATGATATTTCAAACGCATTTCATCATCAGCAATATTTACAAATCTTGTAATTGAATTTGCAAGATTGATGATTGTTTCTTTTGTAAAATTATTGTTACCATCAACAAGAAAAGGAATAGCAGGAGCGTAGTTTAATTCTTTTCTCAACGATTGCAGCGGGTATAACACGCCATAATTTTCAGATGCATTTTTCAACACATTCATAGCAACACTTCCAGCGGTATGCACTGCAATTTTTTTATTAAGTTGTAATTTTTCGGCTACTTCAGCAACGGCATCATCTTTCACAGCAAGAATATATACATCGCTGTTTTTATTGACTTTATCCAATTCATTGCATGTTGTTGCGTTCATCTTTTCAGCGAGCTTTTGTACAGCAATTTTATTTCTGCCAACAACTTCATTAATTGTATGATTATTGTCAACCAATAATTTTCCTAATACGGTTGCCGTATTTCCCGCGCCAATTATACTTACAATCATTTTTAAAAATAGTTTATTGATATGTGCCGGCAAAACTGCTGATTGCAAATTTGGGCTTAAAAATTGTTTGCTGTATTTAATACAAATTATAAGTTATGAAAACCGTATTAATTATTGCTATGATAATTTTTTCTACAGCTTTGTTTTCGCCAGGCGCAACAGCTCAAATACCGCATATTTCAATATATGCGCATGCGTTATATGCAACGCCGCTTGATAACAGCAGCGAAACTTTGTATAATGGCGGGGCGGGAGCTGTTGGTGGAATTTTAATAGGAAAAAAAACTACACGGTTTAATGCTTCTGTTGGTTATACGCATTTTTTTTCTGATCATGTAAATCCATTGGGTGATGAAACGTACATTCCTTTTAAAGCAGGTATTCGTCAATATATTCCGTTCAGTTTAAATTTTCTTTTTGTACAAGGCGATTTAGGCGCTGGTTATGTAAGCAATAAACATACAGATGGAAGTGACAGCCGTTTTGCTTTTGATTTTGGTGCAGGTGTAAAATTTGCGGGTTTTGAAGGTGCTTTAATATGGGATAATTTTAAAGAAAAAGATCCTTCAGGTTTGTCATCGTGGTTAACAATTCAGGCAGGTTTTAATTTAGGTTTTTAGAAAATTATTTTTATAGACCCAATACATCCTGCATAGAAAAAATTCCTTTTTTATCAGCAATAAATTTTGCAGCTAATAAAGCTCCTGTTGCAAAACCTTTTCGATTGTATGCTGAGTGTGTTATTTCAATAAAATCATTTTCACTATCATATCTTATTGTGTGAATGCCGGGCACATCATCTATACGTTTACTTATTATTTCAAGCTGCAAATCATCTTCAGCTTTATTATTAACCCAACTTTTTTTTATTTTAATTTTTTCTAAAATCTGTTCTGCCAAAGTAATTGCTGTTCCGCTGGGTGCATCTTTTTTTTGTGTGTGATGCGTTTCTTCAATGCTAACATTATACTCTTTTTGACTGCTCATTAAACCTGCGAGATAACTATTCAAGGCAAAAAATAAATTAACGCCAATACTGAAATTACTTGCATATAAAAATGTTCCATTCTTTTTGCTGCAATACGTTTTTATTTCATCAAGATTTTTAAGCCATCCGGTTGTTCCGCAAACAACAGGCACATTTGCATCGAAACATTTTTTTATATTTTCAACAGCGCTTTCAGGGTTTGAAAATTCAATTGCAACATCTGCATTTTTAAGATCGTCAATTGTAAACTCTTTTTTGTTTGATGATGAAATCTTCAAAACAATTTCATCGCCCTCAGAAAGCGCAATTTCTTCAATGGCTTTGCCCATTTTACCATAACCAATTAATGCAATTTTCATGCATGCAAAGTACATAAATTGAAAGCTTGAAATTCGTATTTAAAAACGTACGCTTAAAGTGATACTAAGTCAGGATTGATGTAATTTGAATAGCGCATGTAACAAAAAAATCAGAAAGCAGGTAATGCTTTAGGCTGCCTGTTTTTAAAACTAAAAGCGAAAGATAGGGCAGGAGATTTTGTATCAAGATTATAATCCGGTGAAATATGCAGGCTTAAATCGCGGCTAACATCAAAATCTTTTAAGTTGCCAAAAACCGTTGCATCAGCTACATTTAAACCCCACACAAGGAAGAAAAACAGAACAGAATAATCCCGGTCTTTTCTAAAAGAATTTCTATAATACTGTAAAGTTTCCGGCGAAAGGCCTTGTAATTTAGGATCAATCTTAGACTGATCAAGACTGTCTACCAAAATTGTATAAGCTTGTTTTGTTTTTTGATACCATTTATTATTATAAATAAATAAACTTCCCGGCACAGCAAGTGCGCCGTAAACAATTGGAATTTTCCAATATTCATGATTATATGCTTGTCCCCAACCCGGAATTATTGCAGAACGTAAAGTTGCTTTATGCGGATCGTGCTTTTTCATAAGTGTGGAATCTCTTTTTGCAAGCGCTTTTGTTGTATTGTCGTTTTTAGGCTTAAGCGTATCAAGCAAAATTTCTTTACCGTTATTTACTTTGGTTGAACTATCATTTTGTGCAAATGATTTGACTGAAAACGCACAGCAAAAAATAATTAATATAAAAAAATACAGTACACGCATTGCTTAATCTGTTTGCACTCGCATCAGGTCAAGAATTTTATTCAGTTCATCCTGCGAATAATATTCAATATTAATATTGCCTTTACCGTTTGCATTGTGCGTTAGCAAAACTTTTGTTGAAAAATAAGAAGCTAAATTATCTTCTATACGTTTGTAAGCTGCGTTAAGATTGGCATTTGTTGAAGATTTAACAGCAGGCGCAGGATTGCGATACAGCTTTCTAACAAGCTCTTCGGTTTGGCGAACGCTTAATTGTTTGCTTTTTATTTCACGAAAAAGATAAAGCTGCTTATCAATTGTATCAATGTTAATGATGGCTCTTGCGTGGCCCATACTTAATTCGCCATTGCGCACAGCCACCTGAATATCGGGCGGCAATTTAAGCAAACGAATATAATTTGTAACGGTGCTTCTTTCTTTTCCCATTCTTTCCGCCACTTGTTCCTGCGTATAATTTAATTCATCCATCATGCGCTTATAACTTAAACCAATTTCGATAGCATTTAAATCTTCGCGCTGTAAATTTTCAAGCAATGCAAGTTCCAGCAATTCCCTGTCGTTACTCTGCCGCACATAAGCAGGCACATCTTTTAAGCCTGCAATTTTAGCTGCGCGTAATCTTCTTTCGCCAGCCACCAGTTGATATTTTCCTTCGCTGATTTTAGAAACCGTAAGCGGCTGTACAATATCAAATTGTTTTAAAGAAGAAGCAAGTTCATGCAAGGCAGCTTCATCAAAATCTTTGCGCGGGTTTTTTGGGTTTGGCAAAATTTGATTAACAGGAATGCGTAAAATATTTGTTGCTGCTTCAACAACATCAGTTTTTAAATTTCCTGTTGTTGTTTTTAAATCAGTATCTATACTTTGTAATAAGGAGCGTATTCCTTTGCCTAATATCTCTTTATTTTGTTTGGGTGATGTCATTGTTCGCTTTTGTTGAATGCTACAAGTTTAAAGATTAAGGTTAAGCAACATTAATCTTTAAATATTAAAACTTTATTCAATAATCCTTTCTTCATTTTTCATTTTCGTCATATCATTTTTCTGCAACACTTCTTTGGCAAGATTTAAATAATTAATTGCGCCTTTACAATCTGAATCGTACAGCACAACAGGTTTTCCAACGCTTGGCGCTTCGCTTAATTTACTGTTTCGGTGAATAATGGTACTGAAAACCATATCTTCAAAATGGCGGCGCACTTCGTTTACAACCTGGTTACTTAAACGCAATCTTCCATCATACATCGTCATTAAAATACCTTCAATTTGCAATTCTGTATTTAAACGGC
>JBDUEO010000193.1:0-6208 GCA_040002335.1 Parafilimonas sp.
TCTTTAACAAAAATTCATCAAAAGAAGTTCTGCGCGAAGTATAAAATAATGGTTTATTAAACAGTGGATTGTTAGTTGCATTATTACACATTAAATCAATATGCTTGCCTTTTGGCAATATAAAACGCATGCCCATTGATGGTGTAAAAAGTTGCGGATTTGATAATTCATTTTCAACAATTGATGGATCAATATTATTTAAAACACGCACCACTTTAAGGTCGAGTCCATCGCCGCAAATTTTATCTCTCGGAAATGTTGCAGCATCAATAATAATATGCGGAATTTTCATTTTGCCCAGCATGATTGAGGTAGTTGAACCTGCAGGCCCGGCACCAATAATGCAAACTTTCGTTTCTAAAACCTCACTCATAATGCAAACTCAAAAGTTAAAAGTAAAAACTAAAAATGTTTAACCCTATAACTTATCACTCATAACTTATAACTTTTATTGTTCCACTTCTTTCTCACTCATTAAATAAGCTTTGATAAACCCATCCAATTCGCCATCCATTACAGGCTGCACATTTCCTACTTCATAATCCGTACGATGATCTTTTATCATTTTATAAGGATGAAAAACATAACTTCTTATCTGGCTGCCCCACTCTATTTTTTTCTTACCGGAATTGGTTGCATTTTTTGCTTCCTGCCGTTTGCGCAGCTCTTCTTCATACAAACGGCTCTTCAGCATTTTTAAAGCAAGTTCACGGTTTTCGCCCTGCGTTCTGCTTTGCTGGCATTCAACAATAATTCCTGATGGAATATGTTTTAAACGAACTGCTGTTTCTACTTTATTTACATTCTGTCCGCCTTTACCACCGCTGCGATAAAACTCCCATTCAAGGTCTGCAGGATTTACATTTATTTCAATTGTATCATCAATTAAAGGGTACACAAAAACGCTTGCAAAAGAGGTATGCCTTCTTGCATTACTATCAAACGGAGAAATTCTAACCAACCGATGCACCCCACTTTCTGCTTTTAGAAATCCATAAGCAAATGAACCTTCAAATTGAAGTGTTGCCGTTTTTATACCTGCTCCATCACCTTCCTGGTAGTCTATTTCTGTAACTTTCCAGCCTTGTTTATCACCATACATTCTGTACATGCGCAACAACATTTCGGCCCAATCCTGGCTTTCTGTACCACCAGCTCCGGGATTTATTTGCAGCACTGCGGGCAACTCATCTTCCGGCTGGTTTAAAGTGCTTTTAAATTCTGCATCATCTAAAATTCTTAAAGCATTATCATAAACCTGTTTTGTTTCTTCTTCGCTGGCATCACCTGCTTTCCAAAAATCGAACAACACAGCAAAATCTTCAACAGCAGTTTCTGATTGCTTGTACAATTTTAGCCAATATTCATTTGTTTTAATTTCTTTCATAATGCCGGTGGCGCGTTCATTATCATTCCAAAAACCCGGCGAAAGAGAAAGTTGTTTATCGCTTTCTATTTTTTGTGTGCGGTTATCAACGTCAAAGAAACCTCCTTATCCCGGCTAAGCGAGACCGCAAAACTGTAAGTTTTTCCTGTGTCATAGTGGCAAAGGTAAGCAGCAGAATGCAGCATTAAAGAAAGCTGTTACAATTTTGTATAGATGTATCTAAATACAAGTATTATTTTTGAATGAGGAATATAATAACTGGATGTAAATCTCTAAAAAATAAATTTAGCTAATTACAAATTGTACAAATAATTATATTAATTTTTAAGTTTTTCAATATGAATTTGAATGGGCTATTATGATAACATATATTGATTATAAACAGGAATAGAAGGATAATGTAAATTCATTATCAGGCCAGGAATTTCATATAAACATTACAGCTAAATCTTTATAATATCTGTTTCATTAATGATTGAAGAAAGCGCATTGTATAAATTATCCAAATCATTTTGATCATTAAAAACCTGTATCGAATAACGCATAAAAATCTTTTCATCCTGCCGCATTACCGGTATTTCGATATTATATTTTTCATATAATAATTGGTGCAATTTTTCAGGTTCATTTGTTTGAACAGGAACACTGCACATCTGTACTAAAAATTCATCACTTACCGGGCACAAAGGTTCTGTTTTTAATAAATCACAAAACCGTATATAATTTGAATGTGCAAGTTGCCTGCATTCCGCAGCACGTTGTAGCCAGTTATTTTCCTGTAAAAATTGTATGGCTTTCGGTACAGTTAAGAATGCAGAAAAATCTCTTGTTCCCTGCATTTGATGATAATCTAAAAACTGCGAATTAGATGGTGCCGCACTTTCGTAACCCCAGCTAATTATTAACGGATCAAATAAATGCTGCACATCTCTTTTTATATATAAAAAAGAGCAGCCTTTTGGTGTACACATCCATTTATGGCAAGCGCCTGCGTAAACATCTGCATTTATTTCTGTAAGATCCAAAGCAATATGTCCGGGCGCATGCGCTCCATCTACAATAGTAAATAAACCTTTTTCTTTTGCTATTTTACAAATTTCTTCAACCGGCAATTTTAATGCAGTTGCGCTTGTAATGTGACTAATGAAAATTGCTTTTGTGTTTTTATTCAAGCCTTTAAAAAAATCTTCTATAAATTTTTCTTTGGTTGTAAGCGGCAATTGTATTGGCTGACGAATATATTTTGCACCAGCTTTTTTGCAATAATAATTCCATGTTCTGTCTAATGCGCCATATTCAATATTTGTGCTTAGAATTTCATCGCCTTTATTTAAGGCAAAACTTTTTGCAATAATGTTTATTGCATAAGATGGATTGGTAACAAATACCAAATCATCTGCATTGCAATTTATATATTGTGCAAGCGCTTCTCTTGCGTTCTTTAAATATCTTGGGCCATTAACTGTAATAAATTGTACAGGTTCTGTTTCAAGTTCTAACTGCCATTTTTTATAATCTTCAAAAACAGGTTTTGAACATGCACCAAAAGATCCAAAGTTCAGGTAAGTAATTCCTGGCTTTAATAAAAACTGAGATTTTAAATTGCTGTTTTGCATCAGCCAAAAATAGAAGTTTTCGGCGCTGATAAAGCCGGTTAATTTTTTATAGCAAAGTATTTATAAATGATCTGAAAGTTTTTTTAGCATTTCAGATGAAGAACCATCTGCTGATGCACCATAACCCGTAACCAATATCCCTTTTAAACCAGTTGATGATTGTATAGCGTACACTACAGCTTCATCTGCGGGGTCTGAATTTCCTTCATAACGGTAAACATCCATCACTTCAAAATTATCTTTATCAAATTTTCCTTTGTTGCATACAAGATTATTTTCTTCAATATTAAAATCATGTTCATAACCTTGTTTGCGCAATTCTTCTATTGCTGTAGAAACAGTAGCGTAATGTGTTTTGTGTTGCATAAAAAATTATTTCAGATAAAGAAATTGCTGCTGTTTATACATTCAGCTATTCTTTGTAAAGATAAATATGTTTACACGTTACAAAGCATTGCAATAAAGCAGCAATAATTTTAGTTGAATAGTAAGTTCTCGCGATACAAAGCTTCGTATTTTATTTTTCTGCCTCCAATAAATACTAACATTGGCAAATAAGAAAGAAAGTTTATGAAAGCCGCGATAACAATGGCAATGAAGATGATAAAGAATATATACGTTTCACCTAAGATTATAAACAGAGATTGAATTTTGCGCAGAACGGTTGTTGTTAATTTTTTTAAATTGCTATACTGCATTTGATACTGTGTGTTTATGTGCTTAAATAGGAAGTGCTGATTATTGACCAAACAAAAACGAAAAACGTTGCAACAGCTTTGTTAAAGAACTTTTGGGAGGTACTTTGAACAAGCTTTTTAAGAAAGGTTTAATGCTAAAATTAATTTTATTCTACGCCTTTTACAAGGGCTTCAATTATATAAACAGATTTTGATGCAGTAATAAAAAGTATATTTTTATTTTTTCCTCCAAAACAAATATTTGCAGTCCATTTTTCAGGCACATCAATGTGATCAATTTTTTTTCCTGATGAATTATATACAGTAACACCTTTCCCGGTTAAATAAATATTGCCATTATTATCAATCGTCATTCCATCAGAAGCTTCGTTTGCAAAAACTGTTTTATCATACAGCGTTCCATCTTTATTAATTTTATAGCGATACGTTTTCCAGTCGCCCATATCTGCAACATATAAATATTTACCATCGGGCGTTCCTACAATTCCGTTTGGTTTTATAGTGGTGCTGTCAACTTTTATTAAATGTTTTTTGCCGAACGGTAAATAATATAACTTCTCTCCTTTTAATGCAGCATCAGGTTTTTTTCTTTTCCAGTAATCGCGCTGAAAGTATGGATCGGTTATATAAATTCCGCCAGAAGCATCAACCCATAAATCATTTGGCCCGTTTAATCTATGTCCATTATAATCTTTAACTAAAACCGTAATTTTCTTTTCAGGTGAAATAGAAATTAATTCATCAAGTTCATCGGCACAACTTATTAAATTTCCTTTTTTATCAAAATACATTCCGTTTGATCTGTATGCGCCATGCATAAATAATGAAAGCTTGCCGCTAATATCATATTCCCAGATATTATTATTTGGCTGATCGGTAAAAAAGATATTTCCATTTCTATCAGTCGCCGGCCCTTCAGTAAAACTAAAATTGCTATCAACTAAAATAAGCGCAGCATTTTTTTTAATAATAGAATTGTTTAATGAAGTATCAGTAATAATTGTTTGATTAAATGAATTTGTGCAAAGCAAAAAAACTGCAATTAAAAACGTGATATTTTTTTTATGAATAAAGAAATACTTCATACATATTTACAAGAAAATATTTGCTGAAAATTATTTTAGCGTTTCATCAAGCCATTTAAAAAATTCATGTTGCCAAACCAATGCATCCTGTGGTTTTAAAACCCAATGGTTTTCATCAGGAGAGTATAAGAAGCGGGTTTTAATGCCTTTTAATTGTGCAGCCTGAAATGCCTGCTGGCCTTGTTCAATTGGCACGCGGTAATCTTTTCCGCCTTGTATAATCATAATTGGTGTATCCCAATTCTGCACAAAATTGCTTGGGCTTTGGCTGAACGAACGCTGTGCTACTGCATTATTTTTATCCCAGTAAGCGCCGCCTTTTTCCCAATTCTCAAACCACATTTCATCGGTAGTTCCATACATACTTCTAAAATCAAACACACCATCATGTGCAATAAAAGTTTTAAAGCGATGATGATGAATACCTGCTAAAGCATACACACTAAAACCACCAAAGCTTGCGCCGATGCAACCACGTTTTGATGTATCAACATAAGGTTTTTTTGAAATAGCATCAATGGCATTTAAATAATCCTGCAACACTTTTCCGCCCCAATCTTTGCTTACAGCTTCATTCCATTTCGTACCAAAACCCGGCATGCCGCGGCGGTCTGGCGCAACAATAACATAACCGTTAGATGCTATTAATTGAAAATTCCAGCGAAAAGAATAGAATTGTGTAAGGGGACTTTGCGGGCCGCCCTGGCAATATAAAAGTGTTGGATATTTTTTTGTTGAATCGAAGTTTGGCGGAAATATAACCCACACCAGCATTTTTTTATTATCTGTTGTGGTAACATATTTTTTTTGCCATGAGCACATTGCAATATTCTTATACGCATCATCATTTACATGCGTAATTTGATCTATAGTGTTTCCCCGCAAATCAATGGCATAAATTTCTGCAGCGTGATTAAAATCGGTTTTTGTTACAATCAACGTATTGTTTATTTCACCAACAATTCCGGTTATATCAAAATCGCCTTGTGTTAGTTGATGTATAACAACAGCCATTTTTGTTTTGCCAGGATAATTTACTTCAAACAATTGCAGCGTTCCATCCAACGGTGCAATAAAATAAATTTTACTACCATCATTGCTCCACATAAAACTTTCAACATTAATATCATCACGGGCTGCGGTTAAATTCAACTTTGTAATTCCATTCGATGCAACTAAATCCTGTTTATCAGATTCGTAACCATCACGTTTTTGGCTAAGCCACGCTAATTCTCCTTTAGCATTATAAGATGGATTTATATCGTAACCCATCATGCCTTCAGTTAAATTTTTTGTTTGGCCTGTTTCAATATCGTATTCAAATAAATCTGTGTTGGTACTTATGGTATAAGCCGTGCCTTGTTTTGGCTTGGTTACATACAATACATGTTTACCATCAGGGTTCCATAAATAATCTTCATC
>JBDUEO010000194.1:0-6208 GCA_040002335.1 Parafilimonas sp.
ATTGTTGTTATTAATAAAGTTGATAAGCCAAACTGCCGCCCTGATGAAGTGCATGATGCAGTGTTTGAACTTTTCTTTAATCTTGACGCAACCGAAGAACAATTAAACTTCCCTACTTTTTATGGTAGTGGAAAACACGGCTGGTTCAACGATTCGCTAACACCTACAGAAGATATTATGCCATTACTCGATGGTATTTTAAAATATGTTCCTGAGCCAAAAGTAAGCGAAGGCCCTTTGCAGATGCAAATCACTTCACTCGATTATTCTTCTTTCCTTGGCAGAATTGCCATTGGTAAAGTTGGCCGCGGCGTTATAAAAGAAAATATGCCGATTGCTTTATTGCAGGCAGATGGCAGTAACAAAAAGTTGCGTGTAAAAGAATTATATGTGTTTGAAGGCATGGGCAAAAAAAGAGTTACAGAAGTAAATGCCGGTGATCTTTGCGCCATTGTTGGCCTTGAAGGTTTTAATATTGGCGATACTGTTGCCGACCCTGAAAATCCTGAAGCATTGCCCGTAATTAGTGTTGATGAACCTACCATGAGCATGTTGTTCAGCATTAATAACTCGCCTTTTTTTGGTAAAGATGGCAAGTTTGTTACTTCCCGCCATTTGCGTGACCGTTTAATGAAAGAAACGGAAAAAAACCTTGCTTTACGCGTAGAAGATACAGATAGCGCCGATAGCTTTTTAGTGTTTGGCCGTGGTATTCTTCATCTGGGGATTTTGGTTGAAACTATGCGCCGCGAAGGTTATGAACTAACTGTTGGCCAGCCGCAGGTTTTGGTGAAATATGTTGATGGAAAAAAGCACGAGCCTTACGAAGTACTGGTAGTAGATGTTCCTGCTGAATTCAGCGGCAAAGTAATTGACCTTGTTACTCAGCGCAAAGGCGAAATGCATGTTATGGAAACTAAAGGCACCATGCAGCATCTTGAATTCGAAATTCCTTCAAGAGGGTTAATTGGTTTACGTTCCAACATGCTTACCAATACAGCCGGCGAAGCTGTAATGGCGCATCGTTTTAATGAATACAAGCCGTGGAAAGGCAACATTCCCGGCAGAAATAATGGCGTATTGCTTTCTAAAAACCAGGAACGCACTACAGGTTATTCAATAGATAAATTGCAGGACCGCGGAACCTTTTTTGTTGATCCGGGAGAAGAAGTTTATGTTGGACAAATAATTGCCGAACATATAAAACCAGGTGATCTTGTAGTGAATGCAACCGAGCCAAAAAAGTTAACCAATCACCGTGCAAGCGGCAGCGATGATTCTACACGTATTGCTCCAAAAACTTTGCTTACGCTGGAAGAATGCATGGAATATATTCAGTTTGATGAGTGTATTGAAGTAACGCCGAAGAGCGTGCGTATGCGTAAAGTAATTTTAGATGATGACGAAAGAAAACGCCAGCAAAAAAAATTGCAAACCCAGGAAGCTTAATATTTAAAAATTAATAATGAAACCTGTTAGCATTTAAAAAGCTAACAGGTTTTTCTTTTCCGGAATAACAATCAGAATTCTTTAATGAAGCCGCTTTTAGATCATATCGCCCAACAACTTTCCCGGCAATTCAATCAATTAGTTCACATACAAAAACAAAGGCAGGTTTTTGGCGGCGACATCAATCAAACATTCCATCTTCAAACCAATATTGGCCCTTTCTTTTTAAAATTGAATGATGGCAGTTTAAAAGATATGTTTGAAAAAGAATTTGCCGGCCTGCAACTATTTCATCAAACAAAAACCATTAAAATTCCCAAAGCCGTTTTGAATGGAAATGCTGGTAACAAAATCTTTCTTGCAATCGAATTTATTGAACAAGGAAAACCATTAAAAAATTTCTGGCAAACATTTGCTTATAATCTTGCCGCGTTGCACAGGCAATCTAATGCGGAATTTGGTTTATCAACCGATAATTATATTGGCTCCTTACATCAGCAAAATAATTTTTGCAATACGTGGAGCGAATTTTATGCATCGCAACGAATATTACCGCTGGTACGTAAAGCTTTTGATGAAAATAAATTAACGATTTCAGAGGTAAAAATTGCAGAAAAATTGTGTGCACGTTTTTATAATTTATTTGCTGAAGAAAAGCCAGCGCTTGTACATGGCGATTTATGGAGCGGCAATTTTATGTGCGATAAGGATGGCGAGCCTGTAATATTTGATCCGGCAATATATTATGGTAACCGCGAAATGGATATTGGATTGAGTTTATTGTTTGGCGGTTTCGACACACGTTTTTATGATTATTACAATGAAGCGTTTCCCCTGCAACCAAATTGGAAAGACCGTGTAAGCCTTTGCCAGCTTTATCCGTTGCTGGTGCATCTTATTCTTTTTGGCGGCCATTATTATAATAAGGTTGCTGATATTATTAAGCAGTATCAATAAATCAAAAACAAATAAAAATTAGGTTTTAGCAACAAGTCCATTTCTTTATTAATATTATAGATAGATGTGAAGCAAGACCGCATATTAGAAAGAACAAATTCTTGCGCTTCTTTAGCAGCAGGATAGTAATTTTTACCTGCAAAAAACTACCTTTGCACCCTTTTACAAATTAAAGTAAGAAGTTACGTGTGATAAAAGGTGATACATACAAAGAATTTTCAGGATTGCATCTTCCTTCAATAGAAAAAGAAATTTTAGCTAAGTGGGAAGTAGAGCAGGCTTTTGAAAAAAGTATTTCTCTAAGGCAGGGCAGGCAACCTTTTGTTTTTTATGAAGGCCCGCCAAGTGCAAATGGCATGCCCGGCATTCACCATTTAATTTCCCGCACTTTAAAAGATTTGGTTTGCCGCTATAAAACCATGAAAGGCTACCAGGTAAAACGCAAAGGCGGCTGGGATACACATGGTTTGCCGGTAGAATTGGGCGTTGAAAAAGAATTGGGCATTACAAAAGAAGATATTGGTAAGAAGATTTCTGTTGAAGAATACAATCAAAAATGCCGCGAGGCCGTGCTACGTTATAAAGATAAATGGGATGAACTAACCAAACGCATTGGTTATTGGGTTGATCTTGAACATCCATATATAACATTTAAGAACGATTATATTGAAACGCTTTGGTGGCTGCTGAAGCAATTATATACAAAAGGTTTGTTGTATGAAGATGTAAGCATTCAGCCATACTCACCCGCTGCAGGAACAGGATTAAGTTCTCATGAATTAAACCAGCCTGGCTGTTATAAAGATGTGAAGGATACGAGTTGTGTGGCGATGTTTAAGGCAGTTGAAAATTCAAAATTCAAAAATGTAGAAGGAGAGGTTTTTTTTCTTGCATGGACCACAACTCCATGGACATTGACTTCAAATCTCGCATTAACCGTTGGTGCCAACATTGATTATATAATGGTAAAAACTTTTAATCCTTATACACATCTTCAGATTAATGTTATTCTTGCGAAAACATTATTTGGAAAATATTTTGACATGATAAAGGGTGAAGTTGATACGGAAAGTGCCTCAAGTGAAGGAATAATGAGTCAATGGGATGACGACGCTTCACACATTCAAAATGGAAAAATTTTCAATTGGCAAATTCTTGCAGAATTTAAAGGCAAAGATTTAGAAGGTATTTCGTATGAACAATTGCTTCCTTTCGAGGCTAATAAAACCAATAACCCAAATGCGTTTAAAGTTTTGTTGGGTGATTTTGTAACCACTGAAGATGGAACAGGAATCGTACATACAGCGCCTGCATTTGGTGCGGATGATTTTAAAGTTGGAAAGAAATACGATATCGGAATTCTAACAATGGTTGACCGTGAAGGAAAGTTTGTTGATGGATTGGGAGAATTCAGTAACCGTTATGTAAAGAATTATAAAGATGACCCAAATTACCAGGATGTAAACGTTGACATCTGCGTAAAGCTTAAAAAAGAAAACCGTGCTTTTAAGGTAGAAAAATACGAGCACAGTTACCCGCATTGCTGGCGCACAGATAAACCAATTTTATATTATCCGCTTGATGCATGGTTTATAAAAACCACTGCCTATAAAAGCAGGATGATTGAGTTGAATAAAACCATCAACTGGAAACCAAAATCAACAGGTGAAGGCCGTTTTGGTAACTGGCTTGAAAATATGGTTGACTGGAATTTAAGCCGCAGCCGTTTTTGGGGAACACCGTTGCCGGTTTGGAGAACAGAAGATGGAAGTGAAGAAATTTGTATTGGTTCAATTGAAGAATTAAAAAAAGAAATTGAAAGAGCGGGGGATATAAACAAATCCGAAATCCGAAATCCAAAATCTGAAATTGATTTGCATAAGCCTTTTGTTGATGAAATAGTATTAGTCTCTCCATCAGGCAAACCAATGAAACGCGTTTCCGATTTAGTAGATGTTTGGTTTGACAGCGGTGCAATGCCGTATGCACAATGGCATTTTCCTTTTGAAAATATTGAAACATTCGCAAACAATTATCCAGCAGATTTTATTGCTGAAGGTGTAGATCAAACCCGCGGCTGGTTTTACACTTTACATGCTATTGCAGCTTTAATTAAAGAATCAGTTCAGGATGAATTAAAGAAACATAATATCGAAGTTTCAGACGAAAAATACCCGGGACTTGCTTATAGAACCTGCGTTTCTAATGGTTTGGTATTAGATAAGAATGGTATAAAGATGAGCAAGCGGTTAGGAAATATTGTTGATCCTTTTAAAACGGTAAATGATTTTGGTGCCGATGCAACGCGCTGGTATTTGGTTACCAACGCATCGCCGTGGGACAATTTAAAATTTGATATTGATGGTATAAAAGAAGTGCAGCGTAAATTTTTCGGAACATTATACAATACTTACCAGTTTTTTGTGCTGTATGCAAATGTGGATGGATTTTGTTTTAGTGAGGAATATATACCGGTAGCTCAGAGACCGGAAATTGATCGTTGGGTACTTTCATCACTCAATACATTAATAAAGAAAGTTACAGAAGCAATGGATGATTATGAGCCAACCATTGCCGGCAGGTTAATAGAAGAATTTTTAGATGAGCATTTAAGCAATTGGTATGTGCGCCTTTGCCGCAGAAGATTTTGGAAAGGTGAATATGAAAATGATAAAATTGCAGCTTACCAAACTTTATATGAATGCCTTGAAACAATAACGCGTTTAATGGCACCCATTTCTCCTTTTTTTAGCGATGCTGTTTTTTCAAATCTTAATGCAATTACAAACAGGCTTAATACAACATCAGTGCATCATACAGATTTTCCTGTGGCAGATAAAAGCATAATTGATGAAGCTCTGGAAGAAAGAATGCAGTTGGCGCAAGATGTTTCTTCATTAATATTATCACTTCGCAAAAAAACGAATATTAAAGTTCGCCAGCCTTTGCAAAAAGTTTTAATACCAGTACTAAATACTGAAATGAAACTTCAGCTTAAAAAAGTAGAAGATCTTATAAAAGCAGAAGTAAATATTAAAGAAGTAGAATATGCCGGCGAAAATAATAACATCATTCATAAAAAAGTAAAGCCAAATTTTAAATTATTAGGCTCAAAACTTGGTTCCGGAATGAAGGAAGCATCTGCAATTATTGCGCAACTTTCCCAGCAACAAATAGCTGATTTGGAAAATAACGGTTCAGTGCCAATTGAATTAAAAACAGGAAATTATGAGCTTCAGGCAGGCGAGGTAGAAATTATTGCAGAAGATATTTCCGGTTGGAGCGTGGCATCAAAAGGAAATCTTACTGTGGCATTAGACATTACAATTTCCGAAAATTTGAAAATGGAGGGTGAAGCAAGAGAATTTGTGAAATGCATTCAAAACATAAGAAAAGAAAAAGGATTCGCACTTACTGACCGTATAGAATTAAACATTCTTGACAATACCAGACTTAAGCCATCTATAAATGCATTTAAAAACTATATTTGCGCCGAAATTTTGGCGGATAATCTAAACTGGGTGCCTGAAATAAATGATGGCACTGAGATTGATGTTAATGGTAATCTGTTGAAAGTGAGTGTAAATAAAAAAGTATAACGTTCTATGCCACAGAAAAAATCACTAAAAAAAACAGCTAAACCTGCAGTAAAAAAAACTGTACAGGCAAAGAAAGCATCGCCTAAAGCGGTTAAAAAAACTATACAGGTAAAATCAAAAAAGACTGTGGTTAAGTCGGCTAAACCCATAGCAAAAACAAAAAGTAAACCTGTTGCTCCTAAAAAAGCAATTAAGGTTGTTAA
>JBDUEO010000195.1:0-6199 GCA_040002335.1 Parafilimonas sp.
GGCGGCTTGATGAGTTGCCTCAATTATGGAATATTCTTAAAGGCGAAATGAGTTTTGTAGGCCCAAGACCTGAGCGTTTATTTTATATAAAAGAAATAAATAAACGTACACCGTACTTTCGTTACCTGCTGAAAGTGAAGCCAGGGTTAACTTCATGGGGAATGGTACAATTTGGTTACGCTTCTACAATTGAAGAGATGATAGAGCGCATGAAGTACGATCTTGTATATGTTGAAAATGTTTCTTTAATGCTTGATTTTAAAATAATGTTGTATTCGCTGCGAACAATATTTTTAGGTAAAGGAAAATAATATTTCTTTGCACCCGGCAACCATTTAAGCAATAAGATTATAGCATGCAATTGCAACTTCTCCGGTCACACGAAATTGATAAACAAAAATGGAATGACTGTTTAAAAAACAGTATCAATCCATTCATCTATGCTTCTTCAGTATATCTTGATTGCATGGCTGATAACTGGGATGGAATTATTGGCGGTGATTACGATATTATTATGCCAATTCCCTGGCGAAAAAAGTTTGGAATTAAATATACTTATCACGTGCCATTCATTCAGCAGTTAGGTGTTTTTGGAAAAAAATTTCAACAGGATGATGTGCGTGATTGCATAAGGTTGATGCTGCAGAATTTTAAGTATGGCGATTATTCACTCAATTTTATGAATAAGGTGAAGCATGGCAAACAAAGCAATAATTATATGTTGTCGCTTGCATCAAATTATAAGTCAACATCTTTTTTTTATGCTGATAAATTAAAAGCAGATCTTACAAAAGCAACCAACAATTCTTTTGAATATAAAACCGCAACAGCAGATGAAGTAATTACACTTTTTAAAGAATTGTACACAGAAAGGTTGCCTGATCTGAATGCGAACAACTATAAGAAATTGCATAATTTATGTGCCGAAAAACATAAGGAAAATAATTTGGTAACACGTAAAATTATAGTTGCTGATAAACCCGTGGCAATGGGTTTATTGTTGAAAGATAAATTCAGGATATACAATTTAATTTCCTGCACAACACCCGAAGGAAGAGTGTTGCATGCCGGGCATTTTTTGTACGATAGTTTAATGAAAGAGTTTTCCCAGACAGGTTTAATATTTGATTTTGAAGGCTCAGATATTCCAGGCGTTGAACATTTTTTTAAAAGTTTTGGTGCCATTAATCAGCCTTATACCAAAATACATTTTAACCATTTGCCTTATTTTTTAAGATTGCTTAAGCGCTGAACGTTCTTCTAAAATTTTTTCTGCAATCATCATATCTATTGGCCGTGTAATTTTTATATTATCGTATTCTCCATCAGTTAAAAAAATCTTTGTGCCGTTTGCTTCTACAACAGTTGCTTCATCTGTAAACGTATCTGAATATTCTTTTTCAAACGCAGGTAAAATAACGTTGCTTAAAAAAGTTTGCGGTGTTTGAATAATGCGCACCTGCGTTCTGTCTGCAACACAATTACCTGATTTATTTAAAATACGAATGCTGTCAGTTGCGGCAACTGCGGGAATTGCATTTCCATGTTCCAAAGCATTTTTATAACAACGATGAATAAGCGGAACAGAAACAAGGCAGCGCACCGCATCGTGTACAAAAACAACTGACTCTTCTTTAATTTCTTTTAACCCGCACTGCACTGAATGAAACCTGGTATCGCCGCCTGCAACTATTTTTATATTATCGCTTTTATTAAAAGTTTCAATTATTGCATTGCCTTTTTTTATATGGTTATCAGGCAACACCAAAATAATTTTTATATCATGGTAAGCACGTAAAAATGTATCAAGTGTGTACCATAAAATTGCTTTGCCTTTTAACAATAAAAATTGTTTAGGAATAATATTGCCCATTCTTTTACCAGAACCACCAGCAACTATTACAGCATATTTTTTCATCAGTAAATAAAATAATTTATTTGTTTGAAGATGTGTCGCGGTTATTCTTTGGTAAAAGTGTACGGATCGTATTCTAAAAAATCATTCACCTTAATATCAACCGAAATAATTTTATCTGTATTGTTTATAAATGTTACAGGAAATATTCCATAAGCCGGGTTGCTGTAAGTAAGCAGCCATTGATTGCTATCCATATATTGTAAAGTTGCCGTAAGATTGTGCTTGCTAAACTTTATAAGCAAATCGTTGCCCATTGTTGTTATAAACATATTTCCAAACAAAGAATTATTGTAGTTTCCTACATACGCACTTACAAGTAACGGAGGCTGATGGCCTTTCACCCTTGCTTTATATTTATCAATTTCTTTAAGCCGTGCATCGCGGTCATCATTAAAATTATCTAATGCAAGTTCACTGTAATTTTTAAATGGCAAGCCAAGATATGCATCAAGAATCTGGTAACGCAGCAGTTCAAAAAATTCCTGGTTATCATTATTGGTGAAGATGGCGATACCAAGATTTTCTTCAGGTACAAAACAAGTATTTGTTACAAAACCATCTGCGCCGCCGGTGTGCTCAAAAGTTTGTTTGCCGCCATAATCACTCATAAAAATTCCTAAACCATATCCATAATAATGTATGGGAAGAAAAGCATTTTTGCGGCTGCTGATAATTGTATTCATATCTCTTGTGCGTTGAATAGCCGGCCATGGAATAATTTGTTTTCCGTTTGCTTTACCACTATCCAGTTGCATCAGCAGCCATTTTGAAATATCATTTACGTTGCTCACAATTCCTGCAGCAGGGGCAAGATTATCAACGTTATCATACCGCAACAATTTCAAATCTTTTGTAAATGAATTTGTGTAAGGGCGCGCCACATCAGGCATCTGATCCATATTATTACCAAGTGTGTGTGTGTTCGTCATGCCAAGCGGTTCTATAATACTGTCGTACACATAAACTTCCCAGGGTTTGCCGGTAACTTTTTCAATTACCTGGCCTGCTGTTAAAAAGCAACTGTTGCAATAACCCCATTGCTGCCTGAAATTGCCCACAGGTTTTAGCAGCCGCATTTTATACATGATAGAATCTCTTGAATAAGAAGAATTCCAAAATGTAAAATCACCTTCAAAAGTTTTTGTACCAATATGATGCGCCAGCAAATCTCTTACCGTAACAAGATTAGTTGTTGTACTGTCATAATCGCTGTACCATGGAAAGTATTTAGTGATCTTATCATCCAAAGAAAGTTTATTATCATATTCAAGTTGCGCCAGCGATGTTGCCGTAAATAATTTACTGTTGCTTGCAATCATAAACAGCGTGTTTTCATCAACAGGTTCTTTTGTTTCAATATCGCGAACGCCGTAACCTTTCATGGTTACCACTTTTCCATCTTTTACAATTACAATGGCAAGGCCGGGAATATTCCAGTCTTGCATGCCTTTGTTTATATAACTATCCAAACTATCTTTTATAAATGAAGGTTGCGCTTGTAAAAAACTAAAAATTAAAAATGAAAAAGTAAAAAGTAAGAATTTTTTCATGACAAACGAATTAAGCAGGCAAGATAGCAATTAGATTGAATTGGCGTTGGCGTATATCATCATCTATATAAGACACTAACATAAATAAAATTAAGAAGCACATTAAGTATAAAAAATATGAATGTGATTTTTAAGTTTGAAATGCTGCTTTAATTATGTTGTAAGACCACTTAGCAATGTTGTGAGATGACTTAGCAACTGGGCTAATAATGTAGCAGAAATACAGTATGGGTTGCGGCAATACAACCAGCGTTGGTTTGATTTGCGCAATGGAGTTGCTTATATTTGGGAGTTGGGCGTTATTATATCTGACAGCACTAAATTCTAAAAGTAAATCTTGCCATGGCAAATCCTAAAGATGTTTTAGTAATCACAACTTCATCTATTGATGGACAAAAAATAAAAAAGTATTTAAAACCTGTATCGGCTCACATTGTTGCGGGTACAAATTTGTTTAGTGATTTTTTAGGCGGTTTGTCTGATGTTTTTGGTGGACGTTCTCAAACTTATCAAAAGCAACTGATTTCATTATACAATGAAGCAATTGAACGAATAAAATTTGCAGCTTATGAAATAGGTGCGAATTGTGTCATTGGATTGAGCATTGACATGGACGAAATTTCTGGAAAAGGAAAATCAATGTTCATGTTAACAGCAGTAGGCACAGCAGTTATTTTAGAAAAAGAAATTACTGAAAACACTTCTTTAGTAAGATCAAATGAGAAATATGAAAACGTTGCTGTAGATAGAATCAATGAATTGCGAACCAAAAAATTAATCATTGAAAAGGCAAATTCGGGAACTCTTATACTTAATGATGAGCCGTGGAGTTTCATAACATCAAATCAAATTGATGAAGTGTTTCCTTTTTTATTAAAAAGTTTTTCGGCAATATTGGCTAACGAAATGAATACAGAAGCATCTGATAATTTCTATAAACTGTTTATTGTTTATATAGACGCTTTGTCTGAAAACAAAAAACTACAGCTTTTATATGAAAACATCTCTGTTGAGAACAATGAAAAATTAGCTTTTAAGTTTTCCAAAATTATCAAAGATTTAAACTTATTTGACTATGCAAAGATTTTAGAATTATTTCAAAGTGATAACTTTCAAAACAAGAAAAGGGCTTTAAGATTAGTTACATACGACAAACCATTTTATAATAAACAAGATATAGTTGACTTAAAAAATTTGAAAGACTTTATACAAAATACTTTTGTTGAACGTGGTAAAAGAACGATGAAAAAACAGTTACTGTCATCAAAAGAAAAAGAAGTTTGGACTTGTGAATGTGGGAAAGTAAACGAAATTGGCGAATACTGTATCAATTGCAATCAAGACATTTATGGTTTCAAATCAAACGAAGTAAAACCTTTAGTTGCAGAAAATTACATTGAACAAAAGATTATATTAATTTCTGAATTTTTAGAATAACGAACGGCACAACACAAGTTTTGCTACAACCGGGGAAGACACTGCGATAACATTTAGTCTGCAAGCAATACCTACAGTTTGCACTTCACCAACAAAACTTTTCCGGCAATAAAATAGCTTGGTTTTGTTATGCATTTTCAATATGGTTTCTTGTAAGCAGTATATTAATTAAACAAACTCACACTTACTTCTATATCAGGATTATCTAATAAAAACGAAGCCATTTCTTCATTCATAGTAAAACCTTTATCTGTTGTATTTAAAACAACTTCAAGGTTTTCCTGCATTTCTTTTATTTTAAATTTTACAGAAGATTTACCAGGATTCGATTTAATATTTGTTTCAATAAAATCTACAAAATCTTTGGTTAACGAAGCTGGCTCAACACATATTTCAAGGTTTCTTGTAAGATTCATTTTAGCCGTTTCTAAAAGATTAATGGCATTTATTTTAAACTCGTAATCATTGCCATTGTAGCGTTGTTTAAAATAACCATAGATCAAAAGATTGTTTCCTTTCTCTAAATAATTTTTATACTTCACATAATCGTCGCTCCATAACATTATTTCAGACTTACCGCTGAAATCTTCAATCATCATTGAACCAAAATTTTTTCCATTGCGCGATATGCGGTGTTGCGCATCTGTAACCAAACCTGCAATGCGCATATTTTTTTCGCGGTTGGCTGCTGAAAGTGTACTGGATTCTTTTATTTCATTAAAGTCAGTTAAATTGGTAATGCCATAATATTTTAATTCAAATTTGAAATGGTCTAACGGATGGCCGCTCATAAACATGCCTGTAACTTCTTTTTCACGATCCAGTTTTTCAGTCAGTGTCCATTCGCTGCATTTTGGCAAAAGGGGAGAAGCGATGGCAGGCAAAACAGAATCGCCAAATAATGTATTTGCGCTTTGTTGTTTATTAGCCTGGAAAGTATTTCCAAAACGAATAATGCGTTCAATGCCGGTAACATTATCGTTTGCTGAAGCATAAAAATATTGTGCACGATGCACATCTTCAAAACAATCGAAAGCGCCTGAATTGGCAAGGCTTTCAATTGATTTTTTATTTACCGTACGTTGATTAATGCGTTTTATAAAATCAAAAACATCTGTATAAAAACCATTCTTTTTTCTTTCAGCAATAAGGCTTTCAATCGCTGCTTCGCCAACACCTTTTAATCCGCCTAAGCCAAAACGAATTTCTCCGTTTGTGTTTACGGCAAACCCTTTCAGCGATTCATTAATATCTGGCCCAAGCACTTTTAAACCCATGCGTTTACACTCTTCCA
>JBDUEO010000196.1:0-6190 GCA_040002335.1 Parafilimonas sp.
TCTTCATGACTATTAAAGAAAATAAAACTGTATTTTTTATTTACGTCCAATCCTGAAATTTTTATTGCTTTTGCTGATGTTGAACCTTCAAATTCGCCTGTGCGCATAACAACATCAGGATAAATTCCTCTATCATTTCCAGGCCTCATTCCAGATGCAACAACACCCTGGAATCCATCAACCAATGTAACTGAAACAGGTGTTGCACTATTGTTATCATCTTTTATGTTGTTAAACACAGTTCCGGCAAAAGGCCAGCCTGAAAGATTATTCCATGGCTTATCAGCAGCGCTTCCATCAGAAAAGTTTAGATAAAGTGAAGAAACATTGTTATCAGTAACTGTAATATTAAAGCTTGTTGAGCGGGTTGAATCGCTATTGTCTTTTGCGGTTACCGTTATATCTTCATAAAAACCAGTAATGCCTGTAGTTGGTTTTATAAGAAATGAGCCTGTTCCATTTCCATTATCTGTAAATGTTACAAAAGATGGAAGCTGCGATGCAGTTAATATTACATGATCTGAGGCATCATCATTCGCAGTTACCTGAACAGTTTGCTGCGCATTATTTTTTATAATAACATCGCTGATGGCATTTAATACCGGCACTTTATCAGCAGTTAAAATACCCGCGATATTTGAATATGCAGAATTACCATACGTGTTTGCTGCAAGTATTTTATAATAATATTGCGTATTGCCTTTTGCTGATGAATCAAGATAACCGGTTGAATTTGCGGCAACAGAATGTATTAAAACATAACCAGAACCTTGCGTTGCTGAACGATAAACCTGGAAGTTGCTTTCATTATAAGACACATCATTCCATGATAATTGCACGCCTGTTCCTGTGCCCTGCGCAATAAGTGATAAAGGTGTTAATGGTATTGTTCCATCATCTAATAAAGAATTTATTACAAGTGCATTTATATATCCTACCGGTGTATTTGCATCAGCTTTTGCCATAGTGTAATAAATATTACCGCTTGCATCTGGCTTTAAACCATTAATTGAAACTGTGTTTTGAGTATTGTTTTGCACGTACTGAGAAACAGTTTGATTACCAACTGTGAAAGTAGTAGTACCATTGTCTGGAGTGCCAGCCCATGAACTTGCTGCAAGAAAAGTAAGGTTATATTTTAATGCAGTATCAAGCCCGGTAAGCTGTACAGTTACCGTTTCAGGACCGCCAAATATGCCGAAATAATAATAATCTTTTAAAACGGCATCAGGATATACACCTGAATTATTACCTGTTGTTGGGCCGCCATTACTTGTAGAAAACCAACTTGTTTGCATGTTCATTCCTACTGAAGTGGCATTGCCATTGGCATCTTTTAAATTGTTTGTAGTTACGCCGGTTATATTATTCCACGGCGAACCTATATCATCAACATTTTTAAATCTTGCATAAATTGTTTTATTTGGATCTTTATCATTAACAGTTAGGTTAAATGTTCTTGTTGCAAAACCGCCATTGCCGTCGCTTACTTTTACATTTACTGCATACGTGCCTGCTGCACCATAATTAGGATGCAACAATAATTGTGCGTTTGTGGTATTTATAGTTGTAATGCTGTAATTATTAGGAACATTGCTTACTGACCATGTTAAGCTATTGGTTGTATTCTGATCGTGGCCATTTAGATTGATTGTAAGATTATCATTTTCAGAAATTGTATAGTTTGCAATTGAATCAAAAGTGGGATCATAATTATCGTTTACAGTTAAAACAAATGGAGCAGTAGTATCTTTGCCGCCATTATTGTCATTTACAATAATTTGTATTGAGCCATAAGCGCCCTGGTTAGCAGTTTTAGGTTTTAAAGTAAGGCTTGCAGTATTGTTGCCATTGTTGGTTAGCGTTGCCCAACTTGGTTTATATTTTACACTATAGGTTAAAGAATCTCCATCTATATCTGTTGCTGAAAGTTGCAGAATGGTAGTTATACCATATCGAGCACTTCTGCTTTGAATATCTGTAATTACAGGATAATTATCTTTTGTTTTTCCTGATACTGCTTTTGCATCATTGTGGGTACCGCCATCACCAAGTACACTTACTTTATAGTAATAAGTTAAGTGTGCAAATAAGGCTGAATCATTATACGCTTTTGCGTTTACTGGTAAAGATGCAAGAAATTTAAAATGAAGCGAATCATTTACCGATCTGTAAATAGTATAACCGGTTTCATTAGTAGCATTATCTTTCCAGGTAACATTAATAACTGATGAAGATTGAACAGTAGCTTTAACTGCGGTAGGTAATTTTGGTGCTGCAGGCAATGTTAAAGTGGTTGCAACAACTGATGATGATACGAACGCGCTATCTGGTATTGCTTGTTTTGTTATTGCTGAACTTTGATATGCTGCAGAAAGCGCTGCACCACCTTCTTTTTGAAAGAAAGTAATATAAATTGGATGTACACCTTTTGTTAAGGTTATTGTTCCAGACCTTTCTGTTGCAGATTGCAGGTAGTCATTATTCACTACAACATCCGATGCATTAAAACCATCAATATATAATTTACTGCCATCGTCTGAAGTTGTATAAAAAGTATATGAACCTGTAGCGGGAATATTAATATTTCCTTCATATTTAAACGCATAATGAATACTGTTGTTTGCGGGAGATAAGGAAATATTATTCAGATAACCTGTTTTAATTGGAGTAAGAGAATTAAAATCAGGAAGATTATCCCATGTCCCTTCATAATAAGAATATTTAAGCCCGCTTCCTAATGAAGATCCATACGCATTAACTGCGTTCACCTGGTAATAATAAGCTGTTGATGCAGATAATAAAGAATCAGTATAAGATGTTGTATTTGCATTTACTGTG
The DNA here is from genome assembly GCA_040002335.1 of Parafilimonas sp. GTDB lineage: Bacteria > Bacteroidota > Bacteroidia > Chitinophagales > Chitinophagaceae > Parafilimonas. The sequence goes on from JBDUEO010000196.1 coordinate 2,842, forward strand.
GCAACAATTTGGAAAGGGCCTGCGGCGCTTGATGCCCTGTAAATTTCAAACCCTGTTTCATTATTGCTGTTATCTGTCCATGTCAATTTTATTTTGTTGTATGCTAAAGCTTGTGCAGCCACATTTAACGGTATTGCAGGAGGAGTTCCCGCTGCTGTATAAGTATCACTAAAATAATTATCCGTAATTGCATGACGATTATTATCGCCATACAATGCACTGCATGTCCAGTAAAGTTGCATTACCTGGCCGCCTCCCTGTTCAAAAAATGCAGCAGAAATTGGATAAACTCCTGCCTGTAATGTAACAGTTCCTGCGGCATATTGGCCACCATGTAAACCATCATTATTTACAAGCGGAGTAGAAGAAGCATCATAAGGTGCAAGCCACATATCACTTCCATCATCAGAATAAGTTTCAAATTTGTAAGTTCCTGAAACAGGTATTCTTATAAATCCCTGCCATACAAAACCAAACTGGTCTTCTCTGTTTGCTACAGAAATATCAGTATTGGCAGATGTGCCTGTTTTAACCGGAGTTAAAGTATTAAAATTTGGAAGCACACTCCACGAACCTTCATAATATTTATATTGAAGCCCTTGCAAAACTGCAGGCGCACTTACCTGGTTGCTTTGTGTTGAATAATTACCACTTAAATCTTTTGCTTTTACATAAAATGTATAAAGCTGGTTTGATTCTAAACCATTAACAAGTATGGTTGTATCTGAAGTTGTATAACTTTTTACGCCATTAATATAGATGTCATATCTGTCAATACCAACATTATCTGTTGCAACATTCCATATAAGTTTTGCTGAAGTATTTGTTGTTGATGCAACCTTAAGATTTGATGGTGCCGAAGGTGGAACTTTATCTGATTGTGTTAACGCAGAAGCTTCGTTTGAAACCGGCGAAGCTGCGTTCAAGTTTATTGCTCTAACAACATAATAATATTTTGTTGCAGGTAATAAATTCTTATCAACAAAAGAAACAGTATCTTTTGGAACCTGCCCTACATAACTATAACCGCTTCCGGATTTTGTTGAACGATAAATTTCAAAAGCAGTTTCATTAAATAAAGGTTTAGGATTGTTAGCCCAATCTAATTCAATTTGTGTATTAGACAATGAAGTAGCAGTTAGGCTTGAAGCAGGACTTGGTGCATTAATTCCGTTAGCATTTACAACAGTAAATGCAGACGAATAAACACTGGTACATCCGTATTGTTCAGTAACAGAAACTTTATAGTCGCCTGGTTGGGTAACTTTTAAAATATTAGCAGCGCCATAAACACTGTCGCTACCAACTTTTTTCCATGTATAACTTGTATAATTGGATGGCACTTGCAGGTTTACAAAATTATTTCCATCAGGTGCTGGTATTACATCACTCATCAATCCTTGTATGGAAATAGGAGGCGGAACTGTAGGATCTTTTAATTTTATATGAACGGGAGTATGTGACCAATCAGACCATATACTACCTCTTTTTACCCTTGCCTCATAACTTGCTGTATCGGTAACATTTATTGAATTTGAAGTAGCACCATTAATTAGTACACCATTTTTTCTCCACTCATAAGCATCAAAACCTGGTGCTAAACCGAGTGTAACATTAATTGCATCACCCGGACAAAATTCCGTTCTTCCAAATAATGGCCAGGGATTTGAAGTATAAGCTCTGAGAAGATATGGATAAAAATCCGGTTCTGTCCAAACTCTATCCCAAACACCATGACCAAGATCAGGGTATTCAGTATAAGTAAAATCACCGCCGGCATTTACAAATGCGTCTCTCACCTGCTGTGCAGTTGGTGGAGCGGGTGCACCATCCAAGCCACCCTGGAATAGCCATATGGGTGTATATTTAAGTTGACTTACATCATCTTTATATCCAATGGATACAGAAGACATTGGCGTTGCAGCACATATATAAGTTGGATGATACAGCAACATTTCCCAGGTTCCCTGACCGCCAGCAGACAAACCATTATCGCTTACACGAAAAGGGTCTAATTTATTATTGGCAATCATATAATCGATTATCTCAGTTATATATTGATATTGGCCCGAACCCCAAAAACCCTGGCTTTGCATGCAAAGTATAAAGCCGTCAAAAGATCCATTATCTACAGCGGCAGAAAAATCATCTCCACCATGATATAGCTGATATTCATTATCATAAATACTTCCGGTTTCACCTAAACCATGAAAGAAAACCAGCATTGGATATTTCTTCCCGTCATTTGCATTAGGGTTATAACTCTTGGGAAATTTCAGACGAAAAGCGCAACCCTTATAAATATATGCTTTATAAGATGTAGTATTCCAATCAAGCCTTACAGTTCTAACCCATTTTCCAATTTGCCCATAAGTAGGTTGTACAGGAGGATTAGAAGCGTCGTAAGTAACTAACGGATCGTTAGGGTCTAATACGGATTGGGCAACGCTTATATTACTTAATGTAAAAAAAGCCATTAGTAATACTAAAACAGAGTAAATCTTTTGCATCGTTTTGATTTTGTGAATGACGGGATTCTTAATAAATTTTATAAATCTAAATCCCCACATGCAAACGATTACGTCTTAGTTAGTGAAAGAACACATTTTGTTCGTGAATGCAAAAAACTTAAAGAGCAATGCAATAACAGGATAAGCAAATAATGGTGAAACGCATGCTCTGTTTAGCTGAAATGAATATTTTTAAAAAAGCCAACGTATATGAAATGGTCTTATAAGTAGCGAATTATTATTAGAAAAACAATGAATTATAAAATATAAAAAGGCTGTCTCAAAAATTTGAGACAGCCTTTTTATTCGAATGCATTATAGAATAAATTTTGTTTAAACCATTCTCAAGATATTCACTTTATCAGGAGTCGCCTCCCCATTCCAGAATTATTGTTTTACCACTTTAATAAATTCAATTTTACCCGAACCGAAAATGATCTTTATAAAATAAACTCCGGCTGAAATGTTCTGCGCGGGCATTAATACTAAATTAGCAGCACCTTGTTGAAGTTTTCCAAAATCTTTTACATAAACAGGCTTGCCGTTAATACCCAATAATTGAATTTTAATATTATCCGCTTTGTCCAAATTTACTGAAACAGACAAATTATGATTGAAAGGATTAGGATATGCAACAACTTTATTGCTTTCAGCTTTAGCTAATAACGAAGACTGCTGTACACCTTTTGCCAATTTAATCGCTTTTTTATTAAGTGATTGCGGTAACACAGGGCTGCCATTTGTTGCGGTACCATATTCCTGTATAAGCAATGCACCAATTAAACCATATTGCGATGAGTTACTGTTAGGAGCAATTGAAATAACAACCTCACCATTGT
>JBDUEO010000197.1:0-6163 GCA_040002335.1 Parafilimonas sp.
GATCTCTGCACCATGCATCGTTTGTTGGATGAAAGAAAAATTCAACCTGCTGCATATTTACATTTTCCTTTGCCAAAATATGTTCAGCAAAAGTTTTCATCTCTTCATCATTTATATTAATGCGCACCTTTTCACTTTCAGCCAAAACTTTTATAAACTGTGCATAAGGTTTATATATAGTTTGAATTTTTCCCGGCCACGATGCTTCTTTATGCGGCCAGCTTAACCACGTGGCTTCATGCAATGCAAATTCAGCGGGGAAGAAAAAGCCTGATTGTTTTGGAGTTGCAGAGTCGGAAAGACCGGAAGGCCGGAAGCCTGGAAGATTTAAAGACATTATTTTTTTATAATTTTTTTAAGTTTATGTATAGAAAATTTAGAACTAATTCTTTCTTTCAGACTTGCTGACTTTACTGACTTTCGGACTTTACTAACTTTTAATTAAGCGATCTTTTAAGACCGTTAATCATCACTAAAATTTCTTCACATGCGTTATAAACTTTTCCAAAGTCTTCTTCATTAATAATACATCTTCTTTTAGCGAGATAAATGCATCCAACCACTTCAATATCTGAACGCAATGCAATTGAAAGAAATCTTTTGAATTCAGGGTTTGTTTGACCGGTTGAACCTTCGGCAATGTTTAATGAAATTGAATCTGCCGCTCTTTTTATTTGTGATGTCAAAACATACAATTCCTCTTTCGAAAATTTTCCAACAACATTGCTTACAATTGCAGAAAGATCCAGCGCTTTTTGCCAAACAATTAATTTTTCAAACTTAAAAGACATAAGAGTTATGTTTTTGCTTTCCGACTTTCGGACTTACTGTCTTCCTGACTAATTCTCCTCATCAATAAACCGTTTCGTTATCTGCTGATAAGAATCAATTCTTCTGTCGCGCATAAATGGCCAATGCGTTCTGTATTGATCTGTTTTTGCTGTATCAATATCTGCTGTAAACACTTCTTCATTTTCATGCGAAGCTTTATATATTAAATTGCCAAACGGATTTGAAACAAACGAACCGCCCCAGAATTTCATTCTTCCATCTTGTTCTAAACCCACACGGTTTACGCTTACCACATGCACACCGTTTGCAACTGCATGGCTGCGCTGAATAGTTTGCCACGCATTGTATTGTTCAATGTTTGTTTCTTCGTTTTGGTAAGTTCCCCAGCCAATCGCGGTTGGATAAAATAAAATTTCTGCGCCCATTAAAGAGGTAATGCGTGCAGCTTCAGGATACCATTGATCCCAGCAAATCAACACGCCAATTGTTGCATATTTTGTTTTAAAAATTTTATATCCTAAATCGCCTTCAGTAAAATAAAATTTCTCATAATAATGCGGATCATCGGGAATATGCATTTTTCGATACTTGCCCAAATATGTTCCGTCTGCATCAAGCACTGCAGTTGTGTTATGATAAATTCCCTGCGCTCTTTTTTCAAATAAAGATGCTATAATAACGATGTTTAATTCCTTTGCAAGTGCAGCTAATTTTTCTGTTGTTTCACCCGGAATTGCTTCTGCTAATTTAAAGTTATCATAAACTTCTTCATCGCAGAAATACAATGATGTAAATAGCTCCTGCGTGCAAACAATTTGCGCACCTTTTTCCGCAGCTTCTTTAATTCGTTGGATTGTTTTATTAAGATTTGCTTCTTTATCTGCCGAACAACTCATTTGTATTCCTGCCACTTTAACTATACTCATTCAAAAAATTTAAGCTGCAAAAATAAACATTCGCCAAATGATTATTAATAAGCGGCGTTAACTTTACAATATAATCTACATTTTATGAAAAAATATTTTGTTGTTATTGCTTTGTTTTCGTTCATCTTTATTTCTGCAAAAAGTTTTTCAAATAATATTTATGAAATAACGGTATATCATTTTAAAGATGCACAACAGGAAATTACGCTTGATACTTATTTGCAAACTGCATATTTGCCGGCTTTGCATAGACAACAAAAAAAGATCGGCGTGTTTAAACCAATTGCAAACGATACAGCTACAGATAAACTGATTTATGTAATTGTTGCTTATACATCTTTTGATGAAATCCAGGCTTTGCAAGCAGCATTAACAATAGATGCAACCTATAATGAAGCAGGAAAAGCTTACCTAACAGCATCATATCAAAATCCGCCATATACAAGAACGGAAAAAATAATTTTAAAAGCATTTGCAACTTCGCCCACTATGAATTTACCCAAACTTACGGGTGACAAAAAAGATCATGTATATGAATTGCGCAGTTACGAAAGCCCAACGGAAAATTATCATTTAAATAAAGTGAAAATGTTTAATTCAGGTGAGATAAACATCTTTTCAAAATTAAATTTTAATGCAGTTTTTTATGCTGATGTTATTGTTGGAAGCCACATGCCAAATCTTATGTATTTAACGTGTTTTGAAAACATGGCTGATCACGATGCGCACTGGAAAAGTTTTGGTGATAACGAAGACACTAAAAAAATGTTTGGCCTTGATGAATACAAGAATAATGTATCAAAGGCAGATATTATTTTAATGCACGCTGCTACTTATTCTGATTATTAAAATAAAAAAACCTAACAGGTTTTAGAAAACCTGTTAGGTTTAAAGAATTTAGTTTGCTCAAATTACATTACCGTAAAATCAAAGCTCACATCTCCCCATGCAAGTGTAACCTTGCCATCTTTATCAACCCAAAATGTCATTTTCTCGGCTGGGGATGTTGGCTTCATGTTAGGTACATCTACGCGCAAAACATCGGCTGATGCTTTATATGTAAATGCGCCCCATTGATCCCATGTTTTATTAAAAATAATTGTCCAGGTATCACCATGCCAAATGGTAAACAAGCCATATTTTCCGGCTTTTAATTCTTTGCCATTAATGGTTACATCTTTATTAATTTCAAATACTGTGGCTTCGTTTGCGCCTGTGCGCCATACTGAATCTTTATGCGGCTCAACTGATTCTCCAACTGTTCTGCCTTTTAAAGAAGGCTGGCTGTAATCAATTTTTATAGCTACGCCTTTAGCTGTAGTGGCAGATGCCATTGCCGGCGGACTTGGACGTTTGGATTTGTCTTCCGCCTTTTTTGAATTCATTTGTGCATGCGCATTTACACCCATTAATAACATGCCCGAAAAAAGAGCAAGTGATAATAATTTTTTCATGATAATTTTTTATTGTTGATTTAATAGCAAAAATTAAGCAAGAAATTTATAATACATATAAAAGATGTATAAATGTTTTTCGAAAAATGGTGAACGGTGAATTGAAAGCTTTAGTTTAAATAAGCATATTTATGAGAAGGATGATAGATTTTTAATCATTGGTACAAGAATTGACTTTAAAAAAGAAACTAATTTATATGCCTCAAAAAGATGAAATGAATACGCTTAGCCAGATCATGAATAAGTTTACCGTAAAAGGTTACGATAACGAGTTCAGGTTAGTAAATGATCGCTTTACATTTGAAGACAAAAGTTATAAAGCTGAAGATTTAACGATTGTTAAAACCTATCGTTTTGAAGGTGAATCCGATCCTGCTGATTCGTCCGTGCTGTATTTAATAAAAGCTAATGATGGTTTTATTGGCTACAGTCTTGATGCTTATGGAATGTACTCCAATCATGATGATGAAGAAGGTTATGATAATTTTATGCGCCTTATTCCGGTTAAAGATAATGATGACCAGTTGTTGTTTGAATTGTAGTTAATTCCGTTTGAAATACTGAAAATATTGTTCATGTTTCTTTGCCGCATTTAAAGTGTCAAAGGTTCATAAATTCCTGCTCTTATTTGTTTTAGAATTTTTCTTTTTAGAACATAATCTGTATTTGTCAGATTTTAATTTACGTATCATAAAAATCTTTTAAAAAGCATTGCCATACATAAAAAATAATTGCGCGTGAATTCTATAATTATAGTTGGCGGGGGCGCTGCTGGTTTAATGGCTGCTTGGGAATTATCTAAACATAAAAATCATGTTATAATTCTTGAAGCAAAAGATAGATTAGGTGGCAGAATTTACACCATTAATGAGGCTGATTTTTCTGAACCAATAGAAGCAGGAGCTGAATTTATTCATGGCGATTTGCCATTAACACTTTCGCTCTTAAAACAGGCTGGAATTATTTATCATGCAATTGAAGAAAAGATGTTCAATGTTGAAAAAGGGAAATTCAAAATTCAAAAAAATAACGATCCGCATTGGAATAAGCTGTTGCAAAAAATGCATGAATTAAATGAAGACATGACGCTTGCTGATTTTTTAAATAATTATTTTAGTGATGATAAATATGAAGCGTTACGCGAATCTGTAAAAGGTTTTGCGGGCGGTTTTGATTTGGCTGATGTTTCATCAGCAAGTGTAAAATCGTTGTATAGGGAATGGAGTGAAAAAATGGAAAATCAATACAGGATTGATGGCGGTTATAAAAAACTGGTTGTTTATTTAGAAACTGAATGTAAAAAAAATGGTGTTGTTATTCATACAAATTGTTGCGTAAAAAAAATAAGCTGGCAGAAAAACGAAGTGAACATTAATACAATGTGCAGCAGGTTTTTTAAAAGCAATAAAGTAATAGTTGCTGTTCCAATAAGCGTTTTGCAGGCAAAAGATAACAGCGAAAATTATCTTGAATTTGCACCTGCAATTCCTGAACATATTTCGGCTGCAAAGAATATTGGTTTTGGTATTGTTATAAAAGTTGTTTTTGAATTAACTGAAATTTTTTGGAATAAAGAAAAAAATAATGCCGGCTTTATACTTACGCGTGAAAAAATGTCAACCTGGTGGACGCAATTGCCTTTACAAAATAAAATTTTAACGGGATGGATCGGTGGAGAAAAAGCAAGTTTATTAAAAGATATAACGGATAATGAAATTCTTGAGCTTGCCATTCAGTCTTTAGCAAATGCATTTGCACTTACTGAGGAATGTATAAAATCAAAATTGAAAGCAAGTTGCATTTACAATTGGTATAAAGAACCAGGAATTAATGGCGGATATTCATACAACACTACAAAAAGTGTTGAAGCAAAAAAAATATTGGGTAAGCCGGTAAACGATACCATATTTTTTTCTGGTGAAGCATTGTTTCAGGGCTCGCCGCTTGGCACAGTTGAAGCGGCATTGCAAAGCGGAAAAAAAACATCTGCCGAAGTTTTAGAAACTTTATAATAACGGCACAAAATTTTCTTATGTTATGTATGGACAAATCTGAATTAAATAATAAAACGCAGCAAGAAAAAGAATCATTAAAAAATAGCGATGATCTTTTTAAAAATAAAATAGCTGAAGATGATGAAATTGAATCTGATGGTTCAGCAAGCGCTTTTGATGAAACCGAAACTGTAAATGAAGATAATTTTGACGATCTCTCTGAAAAATAATGTTATGAATAATTCCGATAAAAACTCATCTGAAAAAGAAAACAAAAAAGTGCAAACTGATAAGCAGTTTAAAGATAATGAAGTGCATGAAGGCAAAGCAGAGAACAGGATAAGTGATAAACCTAATGACGAATCTGCTTATCCGCTTAAAAACGAAAAAGACAATCAATATAAAACCCAGCCCGAATACATTGACAGAAATGCCGAGTCAAAAGATAAAAGCTAAATGTTATTTTTTTCCATATAACAGTCTTGAATTATATGCGTATCACATTTTAAAAATTACGCAACCTTTTTTAAGTTGATGTTCGTTAATTTGCCCTTCTTAAATTTTTATAATGGCAAAACTTTCTGGTAATATTTTAATTATTGATGATGAGCGTGCTATACGAAAAACGCTTAATGAAATTCTTTCTTACGAAGGATTTAAAATAGATGAGGCAACAGATGGTGAAGAAGGATTAAAGCTATTTTCTGAGAAAACGTATGATGTTGTTTTGTGCGATATAAAAATGCCAAAGCTCGATGGCATTGAATTTCTTGTAAAAGCAGGTGAAATTAATGCAGATGTTCCGGTAATAATGATTAGCGGGCATGGCACAATTGAAACTGCTGTTGATGCAGTTAAAAAAGGTGCTTATGATTACATTGCAAAACCCCCTGATCTTAATCGTTTACTAATAACTATTCGTAATGCGCTTGATAAAAATTCTCTTAGTACAGAAACCAAAACACTGCGAAAGAAAATCAATCGTGTTGAAGAAATG
>JBDUEO010000198.1:0-6124 GCA_040002335.1 Parafilimonas sp.
GCACAAAAAAGAAAATATTAATGCAGAAAAACAAAGTAATCAATTTGAATTTTTAATGCATTGGTCACAAGAAAAAAATTATGAACATTACGAAATTTCAAACTTTGCAAAACCGGGTTTTAGAAGCAGGCATAACAGCGCTTACTGGCAAAGCAAATCTTATTTGGGTTTAGGGCCGGCGGCGCATTCTTATAATGAAGCATCAAGGCAATGGAATGTTGCAAACAATGTTTTATATATTCAAAATATTGAAAAAAATATTGTGCCTTTTGAAATAGAAAAGCTTTCATCAACCCAAAAATTAAATGAATATATTATGACAGGTTTGCGCACAATAGAAGGTATTGAATTAGGTCATCTGGAAAAATTATCAAACCAAAAAATAGTGGCAACTATTATTAATGATGCACAAAAATTTATGCAACAACATTTAATGGAAAAAAGAAATGGTGCATTAATGCTTACAAACAAAGGAAAATTATTTGCAGATGGAATTGCTGCAGATCTTTTTAGAGTTTAATGTTACGATGTGAAATATTATTCATTATCTATTTTATTATCAAAATCTGTAAATACCCCTGCCATCAATATAATCGGCAATTTGTGCATGTGATAAAAGACTGATGCCTATAGACCATCGTTTTTTAATATTATAACTTATTCCCCAGCGCTGGTAAAACGGATGAAAGAGGTTTTGATAATTTTCGTTGTACATTTTAGTTTGCTTAAAAATGTACACACCAAATTGCTGGCTGAAAGTAAAGCGATTTAATAAAAACTGGTGGCCAATTAATAATCCAGCTAAAAAATTTGAAGAAGAATCATGCACATAAACATGCTTTATGGTACGCAAACCATCATCATAATAAATTTCTGCAGTTGCAGTTAATGCATCAATATTACTTACCTGTTTTACGATTTGTGCAGACACACCAACTACAAACTTTCTGTGCGAAGTTGAATCTTTATTATAGCCGCCTTTTGGAGAATAATAAATTGAAGCATCAAAATGAAAAGGTTTCTGTTTCCATGAAAAATCTTTGTATTTTTTATATTGAGGGAAACGCGAAGAATAAGTAAAGTACTGCAAACCTAACGATGCATTTATATAATTTACACCTGAATTAGGCAATTTAAATCCGCCATTAGAATTATGAAAAAAATTGCCCATTGCATACACCGAAATATTTTTACTTACCGGATAAGATAAACCAAGCCCTAACTGCAGAAAAGTATTTATATGGCCGCTGTAACTTTGGTTGTCAGGATTTTTTACAACATCGTGCGGATTGGTGAGATAAGAAAAACCGGCTGCAACACGTACATTCATTTTAAGATTATTTCCTAAACGATAATTGGGTTCAAGAAAATAACTGACCGAATAAGATTTGCCAAGTAATTCGCTATTAAAATCAATATAATCAAAAGCAAATCCTGTATGCGGATAACATTTAAATTTTGAAACGGTTGCAGAATCAGTTTGCAGGTGCGAGTATTCAATTTCAAATCCATTAGGACGCACGCCTTTTGTATTTTGCACATGCACATTATGCGCAAAAATAAACCCGTCATCATACCGTGCAGCAATTACAAGCTGGCGCAAACTATCTGGTAACTGATTTTTTTGAGAATACAATTTTGTAAATGGCAGCAATAATAAAAATGGTATCAATTTTTTTAATAGCATCACTTCTTATTTCAAAAATAAATAAGAACGTTTATAATTGCCGCAATAATTCCAGAAACAAGTTCATGCCTTTCAGTTTTTCTGCTGTTAGATTATAAGAAATATTTTTTGTATAGTATGTTTTCAGATCATAAAAACCGCACTGCGCAGTTTGCAAAACGGCATCAATATTATGCAAGCCTTCTGCATTTTTTTCGTTGAACAATTGTGTAAAATCTTCGGGTAGTTTTTTGTTAGATATCCAAGCCGCAAATACAAAAGGCAAACCCGTAAAGGCTTTCCATTCGCCGGCTAAATCGTAAATATATTTTGATTTCTTTCGCTGCTGCAAAGCTCTGTCACCAATTAAAACAGCAGCCGTAGTATTCTTTATTTCATTTATAAAATCATGCGTCGCCTCTTTTAAAACCACACCTTTTTTCCAATAATTTTTTAATAACACTTTACATAAAGCCACAGACGTTTTGCTTTGATAATCGAGCAAAACGGTTTCAATTTTATCAAGTGAAACATCACTAAATAAACAAACCGAGGCAACATTATTTTCAGCACCAATACAATAATCAGATACAATAAAATATTCTTTTAAATTAAGCACGGCGGCCACCGGAATTAATCCAACATCAATTTCATCATCAATTAATTGCTTTGCTATTATAGATGGATAATCTGTTGTCAGCGCAATTTGATGCATCAATTCTGCAGAACGTTCTATTCCGTATAATAAAGGTTTTGTGTTTAAATAACTTACCGCACCAACTTTAATCTTCTTCAATTGTTTAAATTAATTTTGTGCAAAAGTAAAGGGAATTAGTTCATAGAATATGGTTTATAGTTCATGATAAAAACATAAACTAATAGCCATAAACTATTAGCCATAAATCATGAATTACAAACAATGGAATTAAATAATCTAACAGCAATTTCGCCGGTTGATGGCCGTTACCGCAAACAGGTTGCGCAGCTTGCTGCATATTTTTCTGAATACGCATTAATAAAATATCGTGTAAAAATTGAAGTGGCATATTTTATTTTTCTGGCTGATAAAAAGTTTTTTACACTATCCGCAAACTCAAAACAAAAGCTGAATGCAATAGCAGAAAACTTTAGTTTAAATGATGCTGAACAAATAAAGCAAATTGAAGCAACAACCAATCATGATGTAAAAGCAGTTGAATATTTTTTAAAACAGGAACTGGATAAAATAAATATAACTACAGAAAAAGAATGGATTCATTTTGGATTAACTTCTCAAGACATAAATAATACAGCGATTCCATTAAGCTGGAAAGATTGTATAGAAAATGAGTACCTGCCTGCTGTTATCAATCTTCAAAAAAAATTAAAAGAGCTTGCTGCAAAATGGAAAAATGTTTCTATGTTGGCGCATACACATGGACAACCTGCAACGCCAACAAAACTTGGCAAAGAATTAATGGTTTTTGTTGAAAGATTAGATAATCAAATGAAGTTGTTTTCAACAATTCCTTTTGCTGCAAAATTTGGCGGCGCAACAGGAAATTTTAATGCGCATCAAATTGCATTTCCAAAAAAAGACTGGAAGAAATTGGGTAATGAATTTATTGAAACGCTTGGCCTTGAACGCTTGCAATACACAACACAAATTGAACACTACGATTATCTCGCCGCACATTTTGATGCCATTAAACGCATCAATAATATTTTGATTGATTTATGCCGTGATATGTGGATGTACATCAGCATGGAATATTTCAAACAAAAAATAAAAAAAGGCGAAGTTGGTTCATCAGCAATGCCGCATAAAGTAAACCCGATTGATTTTGAAAATGCAGAAGGAAACCTTGGTGTTGCCAATGCATTGCTCGAACATTTTGCTGCAAAACTTCCTATCTCCCGTTTGCAAAGAGATTTAACTGATTCAACTGTTTTAAGAAATATAGGTGTACCAATGGCGCATACATTTATTTCATTGCGTTCAATAGAAAAAGGTTTAAGTAAATTATTATTGAATGAAAATAAATTGAATGAAGACCTTGAAAAAAATTGGGCTGTTGTTGCAGAAGCTATCCAAACAATTTTACGCCGGGAAAATTATCCAAATCCTTATGAAGCATTGAAAGCATTGACTCGAGGAAATGCTGCCATTGATAAAAAATCAATACATAATTTTATTGAAAAGCTTGATGTTAGTGATGACATCAAAAAAGAATTAAAAGCAATTACACCGCAGAATTATACAGGAATTTAAATCATATAAATTTTATTACACAGAGATAACAGTGTTTAAGTAATTCGCTTTTTACTCCTTTGGTGTGTGCGCAAGCAATCTTGGAAACATTTTTGCTTCAATTAATCATTCATGCAATTAATTGAGTTTACAGATAAAGGTTTGTTCTGCCGCGCCGGTAATTTTTATATTGATCCATGGAAGCCGGTTGATTACGCCATCATCACACATGCGCACAGCGATCATGCAAAGTTTGGAAGCAAAAATTATTTATGTCATACTCTTACCAAACCTTTGCTGCAGGCGCGTTTGGGCGATAATATTTATGAAACATTAGAATGGAATGAATCAAAAACAATTAATGGTGTAAAAGTTTCATTGCATCCCGCAGGGCATATAATTGGTTCTTCGCAAATACGTGTTGAATATAATAATGAAGTGTGGGTTGCGAGTGGTGATTATAAAGTTGCGAATGATGGAATAAGCGGAGAATTTGAGCCAGTGAAATGCCATGTATTTATAACTGAATCAACTTTTGGTTTACCTATTTATACTTGGAAAGATCAGGAAGTTATTTTTGAAAATATGCGCAACTGGATTCTTGCCAATAAAGCAATGAAAAAATCAAGCATCATCATTGCATATAGTTTGGGTAAAGCGCAACGCGTATTAAAAGCATTAGAAGATTTTGATGAAACGATTTATATGCATGGCGCAACCTATAACATGCACCAGGCGATCATTAATGCAAATATTTATTTACCAAAAATTAATGCAGAACGTGTAACGCCTGAAACGCCAAAAGAAAAATTAAAAGAATGTATTGTGATTGCGCCGCCGGGCGCCGATGGCAGTACGTGGCAACGCAAATTTTCGCCTATGTCTGTTGGCGTTTGCAGTGGTTGGATGCATGTTCGTGGTAATGTAAGAAGAAAGAATGTTGACGGCGCATTTGTGTTAAGCGATCACGCAGATTGGGATGGATTGTTGCAAGCAATCAAAGCTACGGAAGCTGAGAAAGTTTATGTAACGCATGGCTATCAATCAACATTCAGCCGTTATTTAAATGAACAGGGAATTTGGAGCGCTGAAGTAAAAACGGAATATGGAACGGATGATGAAGAAGTAGTTGCTGAAACATCAGAAGACAAAAAGAATTAGCAGATGGTGAATGATGAACATATAATTATTGAAGAATCACCACATGAAGATGCGAAAGATGGAATGGCTTTGTTTTCAGAGCTGGTAACGTTATTAGGTTCATCAACTAAAACATTAGAAAAACAAGATGCATTAATAAATTATTTTTCTTTAGCTGATGATAAAGATAAAGTTTGGGTGATTGCATTGTTTAGCGGACGGCGACCAAGGCGTTTGGTGAAGTCATCTTTATTGCCGCAATGGTGTATAGAAATAAAAAATATTCCGGGCTGGTTGTTCAGCGAATGTTATGGATCAGTTGGCGATATGGCGGAAACAATTGCATTGTTATTACCTGATGCAACGGAAGAAAAAACACAGTCATCATTATCATTCTACATAGAAAAATTAATGTCGCTTGATAAGCAGGATGAACTTGTAAAAAAAGATTTTATTACCGGTTGCTGGCGCACGATGAATAAAGATGAACGTTTTGTTTTTAATAAATTATTGACCGGAAATTTTCGTATTGGCATATCACAAAAACAAATGGTAAATGCTTTGGCAAAAACCGTAAAGCTTGAACCTTCTGTTATTGCGCATCGCATAAGCGGCAACTGGGATCCGTTGACAACCTTGTTTGATGATTTATTAAGTGAGCATGCAACATCAATTGATTTTTCAAAACCATATCCTTTTTATTTAGCATATCCATTAGAAGAAAATCCGGAAACATTGGGCAATGAAAATGACTGGCAGGCAGAATGGAAATGGGATGGTATTCGCGGAGAGATCATCAAACGCAATAATGAATTATTCGTGTGGAGCAGAGGCGAAGAATTGATGACAGATAAGTTTCCTGAATATGCAATGCTTGCAAAAAAATTACCGGAAGGTGTTGCATTGGACGGAGAGATAATTTCTTTAACCGATGCCGACGCATCAACTAACGAATTTACCATTTTACCATTTGCACAATTACAAACACGAATCGGCAGAAAAAATATAACAAGCAAACAATTGAAAGAATCGCCGGTTGGTTTTATTGCGTATGATTTATTAGAATTTGAAGGTGAAGATTTTCGCAA